>NZ_VHIJ01000002.1:0-44900 GCF_006680095.1 Pseudarthrobacter sp. B4EP4b
CCCCGTCAATGTTGGTGGGGTATCCGAGCTGCCCGGCAACAAGGTAGGCCCACCCCTGGTCCGGCCGTCCCGCACCCACGCCGGCTGTGTAGGAATCGCCAAGAATCAGCACCACAGGCTCGGCGGGCAGCTCGATTCCCGGTGCCTGGGATGTTGCGGTAGCAGTAGCCGTAGGAGAGGCGGTCGCCGTCCCCGTGGGAGTGGCGGACGGAGTAACGCTGCTCGTGGCAGCCGGCAGGCTTGGCGCCGGCGGGAGAGCCTCATCGACGTTGCGCGGACCCATCAGGGCGATGGCCGCCACCCCGAAGGCTACCACTGCCAGCACAAAGAGCGCAGCGTATTTGATCCACTCCTGTTTGCTGATGCTGGGGCGCCCGCCGTTCCTTGTCACCCGGCACATACTACCGGCGGGAACCCTCCAGACCTGTTACCCGGGCCCGGGTGACCACCCCCTTAGTGAGGCGTACGACGGCGGCGCGCGGCCGCCGTCGTCCGCTCACCTTCCCGAGGCGTGAGTCTTGAGCTATTTAGGTCCTCTCCCAGATAGCGACCCAGTCAACGTAGACGTGGCCGTTGGTTTCGCGCGCCGGGCAGTCGGGCGAGCAGGATTCGGTCTGCAGGATGTAGTGCATTGGCGTGCTCGGGGTGAAGGCAGAGGAAACACCGATGGAACGCCCGTCAAGGAAAAACTCAATGCCGCCCGGGCCCCACTCGGTAGTGGCTATGTGCCAATCCCCATAAGGAACGTTGGGACGGCGGACTTCGACCTCATGGATGCCATTCTGGACGCCATGCACCGCGCCGTAGATGACCTTCCCCAGGTCCCCTTCCGGGAAATCGATCTCCCCGTCCTGAGGCCACTGCTTGCTGTCCGGCCAGAGCAGCCAGGCCAATTTGAATCCCGGCAGGACCTCGGCTTTGAAGCGCACGGAGTAGCGCCCGTACACCTGGCTGTTCCAGGGCCGCTGGACTGCTCCCCCAACTATCGGGGACGGTGCTGCGCCCATGGCCACCCCGTTTTCGGAGTGCAGGAACATGTCCAGGACGCCGTCATGGACACTCAAGACTTTGGACGGGAAGTACCCGGATGTCCGGGCGCCCTTTGGCTGCAGTTGCGCGGCGGTATCCGGCGTGCCGTCGAAGTAGTTCGCGCTCCACCGTCCGCCGTAGATGCCCGGAAAGGCGCCCAGTCCGACGTCCCCCTCGCTGAAGTCCTCCGCAAAGACCTGCCTCCATCCGGGCAGGTCGCCCACTGGCAGGGTCAAGGAGATAGGGGAAGGCGCGGATTCAGGAATAAGCTCCGGTGCCGGGGCGGGGAGTTCAACAGTTGGCTGTGCAGCACTGGGAACCGGGTCCGCGGGAACCGGAGTCGCCGTTTCAGCATTTTGCGTGGGCACTGGACTTTCACTTTGGGTGGGCGCTGCACTTGCCGCATCAGCACTCTGGCTGGGCGGCGGACCCTTCGTTTCCACGTCCGGGGTGGGCGCTGAATAGGAAGCAACGCCGATGGTGCCGCAGGTAAGAGCGAACATGGCTATTAGCAGGACGAGGATCCGGGTCCTCGCATGGCGCTGACGTCTATCCACGGCTGTCACTTCCCCCACAAGGAGTCAGTGCATTTTGCCGCTGCCGTCCACCACACGGCCCAGCTGTGGTTCCGGCCGGGGTGGCTTCCCTGGATGTAGATCCCCGCTTGCATAGTTGTCCTCCCATGCATGGTCCGGCAGGGAACCTCAAGCGAAACCGTTGTGCGGCGCCCGCATCCCCCTGTCCGGTCCACCCTATGAGGGGCGCCACAGCCGGTCATGAGTACCGGGTACTCGTTTTTCCGCGTGTTACCTGAGAGCGACTACTCGGTTTACTCGATTTTTTCGGTTGGACATCAGGGCTTCACCGGGCCTGAAACTCGACCCATGCCCTTGCCTGGAAAGGAGAAAGCCCCTCCTAAGAGGGGCTTTCCACGTAGTGGTCATGTGTCTTCTGGTTTATATCAGCCTTGATGCACTGCCCCCTCTCCAGACGCCCCCCGGCGTCCATCTGGACTATGAACTCTAATAACGGGTCCGGGGAGAGTAAAGGGGTTGTGCTAAGTAATTTCGGCTGACATCCATTTAGCCGGCACGCTCTGCTGACGAGAGCCCGAGCAAAGGAATGTTCCAGAAACTAAGTAGCAGCATGTGTCGTTATGGCCCCTGATAACGGCACTTACTGCTACCTACTTCCAGACCTGTCACGGCACCTGTCGGCCACCCGTCTGTAAACTGGCGGAGGCTGCGCGAAACGTTCGCGTAAACGATTCCCTGAGGACGGCGACAATGACGACGATGGTAAAAGTGGCCAAGCTTGCCGGCGTGTCCATCTCCACCGTTTCGCACGTCCTAAACGGCACCAGAAACGTCAATGATGAGACCCGGCAGAAGGTCCTGAAAGCCATCGAGGAAACGTCCTACCGCCAGGACGCGCTGGCCCGCGCCATGCGCCGGTCCCGGACTGACAGCATCGGCCTCATAGTGTCCGACGGCGGCGAGCCGGCTTTTGCGGAAATGATCCGGGGCGTCGAGGAGACAGCCGCCAGCCAGGGAGTCACCTTGCTGCTGGCCAATTCCGCCGAGGATCCGCAGCGCGAGGCGCGGGCCGTCCAGGCACTCCTGGAGCGCCGGGTGGACGGCCTCATCCTGGCCCGCGTCGCAGGCTCCGGCCTGGACGCCATCAGCGAGTTTGCCAACCACGAGACTCCCCTGGTGCTGATGGACCGGCTGTCCGACGACCCCTACGACCAGGTGGGCGTGGAAAACCGCGAGCCCATCAGGGAACTGGTGCAGCACCTCACTGCCCAGGGCCACGAACGGATCCTGCTGATAGCCGGGGACACCCGGGTGGCCACCCTGCGGGAGCGGCACGAAGCCTTCACCGAAGCCATGGCTGCCGCCGGCATCCCCGCGGCAAAGCAACTGGCCGTCGCAGCTCACGACTCCAAGGAGACCGACGCCGGAATCCGCAAGGCCCTGGGCGCGGCTAAGCCACCAACGGCCGTCATAGCCTGCAGCACGGTGCTCGCCGCCGCTGCGCTCCGGCAGATCCAGCAGCGGGGCCTGCGCATGCCCGACGATATTGCCTTCGCAGTCTTCGACGGCTTCGCTTATGCGGACCTGTTCGAACCCCAGCTCACCACGGTCCGACAGCCCGCTTTCGATGTGGGCTCCACGGCGGCCGAGCTCCTGGCCAAGCGGATCGCAGACAAGTCACGTGAACCGGCCATCGTCCGCCTCGCCCCCGTGATCGAATACCGGGCGTCCACCGGCCCAGCACCCGCCTAGCCCAGGCTGACGGACTTCGCGTCCGGACCTTCTGAGCCGGTCCGGCTGCGGCTCGCATCGTTCACTTCCACCAGCAGGTTTGTGTGGACAGTTAGCCAGCCGTCAGCCTCCAGCGGCCGGTGGTCGAACTGGTCCGGAACGAGGACTACCAGCCTGCCTTCCGCGTCGGAAAGGCTGGTGAGCGCATCCCGGCCGTCGATAAGCTGCCCGCAGCTCGCGTTCCACCCGCCGTCCGCCAGGACGCGCTCAGTGATGAGACAAAAGCCGGTATTGTCCAGCCGGTCCGGTGCCACGAAGTAGTTGCTGTTGTTGTACTCACCCAGGTACCGGACATCCTCCAACCACACCTCTTGCTCCAGGTCCGAGTAATCTCCCGCCAGCACATCCTGTTCGGTTGGTGCCCGTTGCAGCACATCAAGTGTTCCCGGCTGGGCGAGGAAAAGCATGGACCAGAGAAATGCCAGGCCCGCCCAAGTACCCAGGCCCACCGCAGCGGCCAACGCGATGATGAGCTTCCATCCGCGGGTCAAAGGTGTGACGCCGGGATAGGCGGTGGTGAAGTAGCCGGGTGTATCCATGCTCTGCCCCCTCAGGCTGGTTGGTCCCTGTGTAGGCTACACCGGCTTGAGGACCTTTCGCTGCGGGCGGGAATCCGCCGTGAACCCGGCCCCGGGTCCGCCCGCAGGAAACCGCTGTTCAAAAAACTTCAACGTGACCCATTGCACATCGAAACGTTTGTCTCTAGTATCGAAACGTTCGCGCAATCGTTTCGCTAGAAGGAGTCACAGTGGCAACCATCGTCGATGTCGCATCACTTGCCGGCGTATCGACGTCCACGGTGTCGCACGTCCTGAACGAAACCAGGCACGTCGAGCCGGAAACCAAAGAGCGTGTAATGAGCGCTGTGAAGGCCACAGGCTACCGGCGTGACGTGCTGGCCCGCTCCATGCGCCGCGCCAGGACCGACTCCATCGGGCTGGTGGTCTCCGATGCCGGTGAGCCGGCATTCGCAGACATGGTGCATGGCGTGGAGGAGGCGGCTGCGCACAACGGCCTCTCCCTGCTGCTGGCCAACTCGGCGGAAGATCCCGCCCGGGAGCGCGCAGCGGTGGAAGCCCTCCTGGACCGCCGGGTCGATGGCCTCATCCTCGCGCGGGTGGCGGGGTCAACCGCCGGACTATTGGAGCGGATCAGGAAGGAAAAGAAGCCGCTGGTCCTGCTGGACCGGCTGGCGGACCTGGGCGGGGACCAGGGGCAGGTGGACCAGGTTGGCGTCAACAACCAGGCCGCAATGGCAGCCCTGGTTGACCACCTCACGTCCCAGGGCCACGAGCGGATCCTACTCGTGTCCGGAGACCTGCGGGTGTCTTCGCTCCGCGAGCGCTATGACGGTTTCCGGGCCGCCATGCTCACGAAAGGCATGGCAGTACCACCCGAACTTCTCTGCGAAGGCACAGTCACTGCGGCAGCCACGTTCGACCGTGTCCGGCCGCTGCTGGCCACCCCCTCAGGACGTCCGACGGCGATCCTCGCCTGCAGCACCCTCCTGGCGGCAGGTGCGTTGCGGGCTGTGCAGCACGAAGGACTCCGGGTGCCTGGCTCCATAGCCTTCGCGACGTTCGACGGCTTCACCTACTCGGACCTGTTCCAACCACAAATAACCACCGTGCGCCAGCCCGCGTTCCAGCTGGGTGAGAGCGCGGTGAGTTTACTTTTGCAGCGGCTCGAGAACCCCGCTGCGCCCGCCACTATCCTCCGGCTCGAGTCCCGGATCGAGTTCCGCCGCTCTACCAGCAACAGCTCCACCAACTAACCCAAACAAACCAACGTCGCATCCCACCAGCGCACCTCCCCCGGGCGCAGCATGCAAAGGAGCATTCCATGAGAAAAACAGTCCGCACGACCCTGGCCACAGCGGCAACCGCTGCCCTGCTGGCCCTCACCGCCTGCGGCAGCGGCACGGATGCAGCCACGCCGGCGGCGGACGGTCCCTACGCCGCTCCGGCCAAGGACATCACCGCCAGCATCTCCGTTTCCAACTGGGGCGATCCCGGCGACAAAGCCGTCTATGACGGCGTAGCCGAGCGCTTCAAGGAAAAGTATCCCAACGTCACGGTGAACAACAACTTCACCCCGATCACCACCTGGACCGAGTACGTCAACAAGCTCGTCACGCAGGCAGCAGCCGGGCAAGCGCCGGATGTCATCAACATCGCCACCGAGGGCGTCGAGCTGGGCCTGTCCAACGAGCTGTTCACACCCCTGGACGGCTTCCTCAAAAACGATCCGGAGGCCAAGTCCCTGCGCGAGGACATCGATCCCAAGCTCCTCGAAGGCTTCAGCAAGGACGGCTCCACCTTTCTGATGCCGAACACGTTCAACACCATGGTGATCTACTACAACACCAAAATGTTTGAGGCCGCCGGGATTGAACGGCCCAGTGACGACTGGACCTGGGACGACTTCCTGGAGATCTCCAAGAAGCTGACCACCGGCTCCGGCGCCGACAAGGTGTACGGGTTCGCCATGCCGTACTACTCCTTCGGCATCACTCCGTGGCTGTACTCCAATGGCACGTCCGTGATGAGCGATGATCTGGAGAAGGCCCAGCTCACCGACGAGAAGGTCAAGGAGACGGTGGGCTGGGTGCGGGACCTCGTCACCAAGCACGGTGTCTCCCCACAGCCGAAGGGCTCCGACCCGTACCAGCTGTTCCCCGCCGGCAAGGCGGCCATGACCGGCGCCGGGCACTTTGTCACCGGCGGCTTCGAGAAGGCCGGCTTCAGCGACTACGACATCCTTCCGTGGCCGAAGGGCACCACCAAGTCCACCGTGTTCGGCGCCGGCGCCTTCGCAGTCTCCAAAGCGTCCAAGAACAAGGAGCTGTCCTGGGAGTTCATCAAGATGCTCACCGACCAGCAGACCCAGAAGAAATGGGCCGACGCCGGCGCCGCCGTCCCGTCCACCAGGACCGCCGCTTCATCCCCGGATTTCCTCGCTTCCCCCGAGCATGCCGAAGAGTTCTACAACTCACTTTCCTACGCGAAGCCGGTAGCGGCTCCGCGTGCCTACAACGTGCTGGATCCGGCGTTCATGCGGGCCATGGACGAGATCATGTCCGGCCAGGACATTGGCGCCTCCCTTCAGAAGGCCCAGAAGGATGTTGAGGAGGCGTTGCAGCAGTGACACTGATTGTCCCCCAAACCGAACTGCCGCCCGCGCCCCCGTCGGGGCGCGGGGGCCGCTCAGGGCACCGGAGCGCCGCCCGCCGTCGGGAGGCCCTCACCGGCTACCTGTTTACGGCACCTACCGTGATCGGCTTCCTGGTCTTCGTCCTCGGCCCGCTCGTCGCGGCCCTGTACCTCAGCCTCACTAAATACAACATCCTCACAGCACCAAAGTTCATCGGACTGGACAACTACGTACGGATGTTCCGGGATGAGCGGCTAGCCACGACGTACGGCAACACAGTCCTCTACGTGGGCGCCGCCGTCGTCCTTATCAATGGCTTCGCGCTCCTGTTCGCCGTGCTGATCAACCAGCGGCTCCCCCGGGCGCTGACCTACGTGTTCCGCTCCGCCTACTTTTTCCCGTACCTGGTGGCACTGGTGTACGTGTCCATCATCTGGCAGGCGCTCTTCCAAAAGGACACGGGCATCCTGAACTACTACCTCACCGCCATGGGCGGGGAACGGATCGACTGGCTCAACAGCCCGGAGTTCTCCAAAGTGTCAGTGGTCATCGTGGACACGTGGCGGAACGTCGGCTTCGCGATGCTGATCTTCGTGGCCGCCCTGCAGGAAGTCCCCAAGGACATGGTAGAGGCCGCCCGGATGGACGGCGCCAACGAGTGGCAGATTTTCCGCCGGATTGTCCTGCCGATGATCAGCCAGGCAACTTTCTTCAACATCACCATCACTATCATCGGCGCGTTCCAGATCTACGAATCGATCATCGTGCTCACCCGCGGCGGCCCCGGCGATGCCAGCCGCAGCGTGGTGATGTACATCGCCGAAGTGGCCTTCAACAAGTTCGACATGGGCTACGCCTCAGCCATCGCGGTGACCTTGTTCCTGATCATCATGCTGGTGACCATGGTGCAGTTCCGCCTAAGGAAATCATGGGTGAACAATGAGTAACGCCGTCCTCCCCTCCCGCGCCGTTGCAGGACAGGACGTACGACGGCGGCGGCGCGCCGGCGTCGGGAAGTCCATTTCCGTCGGGCTGCTTGTCCTGGGCGCCGTCGGCATGGTGGCCCCGTTCCTGTGGATGTTCACCACGTCCCTCCGGGACGCCAGCCACGCCTACGACCTGCCGCCGCAGTGGCTGCCCACCGAATGGGACTGGGGAAATTATGCGGCAGCGGTCAGCGGACCAGTTCCTATCCTGCGGAACATGTTCAACAGCGCGGTCATAGCGATTGCCGTCAGCGTCGGCATGATCATCACCGCACCGATGGCCGGCTACGCTTTCGCCAAGCTGGAATTTTCTGGCCGCAACTCGATCTTCGTGGGCCTGCTGTCCTCGCTGATGGTGCCGGCGCAGGTGACCATCATTCCGCTGTTCCTGCTCATGCGGACCTTCGGCCTGCTGGACAACCCGCTCAGCCTGATCCTGCCCGGGATCACCGGAGCCCTGGGAGTATTCCTGCTCCGGCAGTTCTTCCTGGGTTTGCCCCAGGAAATCATCGATGCAGCCCGCATGGACGGGGCAACCGCCTGGCAGACCTACCGGCTGATCGCCCTGCCGCTGGCCAAGAACGCCGTCAGCACCCTCGGCGTCATCACCTTCCTGGGCAGCTGGAACGCCTACTTCGCCCCGTCCATCTTCCTCAACAGCACCGATACCGCCACCCTCCCGCTGGGCCTGGTCCTGATGCTCGGCCCCTACGGCGCCGGCAACGTGGCCCAGGTGATGGCAGCGACCACTATCGCCATCGCCCCGGCACTCATCGTCTTCCTTGTGGCACAGCGCTGGATCATCGCCAGCCTCACCCAGTCAGCCGTCAAGGGCTAACCCCCCAACTCTTTTGAAAGGTACATCTACCATGGCAACATCGCCGCGCTCCGGCCTGCTCTCAAGCCTGACCAAGCTCTCCACGGCCCGCACCGCCCGAGCCTCCAGCTGGGACCAGACCGGCCGCAACCGGGACAACTGGATCATCATGCCCGGAGAGGAACGCGTCTTGGCGGACCTCGAAGGCCCCGGCGCCATCACCCACATCTGGATGACCCAGTCCTGCCGGATCCAGCCCGGTCCGGGCCAGATCTCACCGGAACTGGTCGGTGTCCCCATGCTGGAAATCCACAACGCCCTGGGTGTCAGCTGGGAAGTGGTGGACCCGGACTATTACCGCAAAATCGTCCTGAAAATGTACTGGGATGACCAGGAAACCCCGAGTGTCATCGCACCCTTGGGCGACTTCTTCGGCCTGCTCAACTCACTCTCCGGCTCCTACGACTCGCTGCCGCTCTCCGTCTCCGCCAAAGAACATGAACTGAACACCTTCGGCGGCAGCGCGGCCTTCAACAGCTACTTCGAGATGCCCTTCAACTCACGGGCCCGGATCACGGTCGAAAACCAGAACGATATCCCCTACCTGCAGTACTTCTACATCGACTACGAGCTCTACACGGAGCCGCTGCCGGCGGACACCGCGTACTTCCACGCCCACTGGCGCCGGCAAAAGCCCAACGCCGGCTGGGGCCCGGACCTGCAGACGAACAGCATCGAAGTGGCCATCCCCAACCTCACCGGGGAAGATAACTACGTTGTGCTGGAGACCGAGGGCCAGGGCCACTATGTGGGCTGCAACCTGGCCGTGCGCCACTTCCAGGGCTCCTGGTGGGGCGAGGGCGATGACATGATCTTCATCGATGACGACACCTGGCCGCCCAGCCTGCACGGCACCGGCATGGAGGACTACTTCGGCCATGCCTGGGGCATGCAGCACAACGCCTTCCTGATGAACGGCACCATGGTCCATGAGGAAAACGTGCCGGGCTTCCACCACAGCTACCGCTTCCACATGACCGATCCCATCCGGTTCCAGAAGCGCATCAAGGTCACGTTCGAGCACGGCCACGCCAACCACCTCTCCGATGACTGGTCCTCCACCGCCTACTGGTACCAGACCCTCCCCTCCCCCGTCCTGGACATCGACGCCGTGGAGGAGCGCCTGCCGCTGCGCCCCCGTGACCAGGTGGAGGAACTCCCGCTGCCGGAGCTGACGCCCGCGCAGCAGGCTGCCCGCGACGCCGCCGCCGAACGGATGCAGAAATTCACCGATGCCCGCGACGCCGTCCGGAACGAGCGGCGGGCCGAAATAGACCAGTGGGAAAAGGCCAACGCGGAGCAGGCCCGGGACATCCGGCAAAGGTTCCATGCCGCCAACAGCGTCCCGGTCTCCTGACCACTCCTACCGCAAACAACGAGGACCAGCATGAATGCACACGAACTGCGGCCCGCTTTCCACTTCACTGCCGCCGAGGGATGGATCAATGATCCCCTGGGCGTTACGTGGAAGGACGGCCAGTACCACCTCTTCTACCAGTACGTCCCCGGCCGCACCACCTGGGCGTCCAACTGCCACTGGGGCCATGCCACGTCCCCGGACATGATCGCGTGGACGGAGCAGGGCGTCGCCGTCGCGCCTGGTGACGGGGACGACGGCGTCTGGTCGGGTTCCATCGTGACCGACATCAATGGTGCCGCCACCATGTTCTACACTTCCGTCGCAGAGCCGGACCTCGGCATCGGCACCGTGCGGACCGCCACCCCGGACGACGCTTCCTGGAACAGCTGGGCCAAGGGCGGAAAGCTGATGACCGCCCCCGAGCTGGGCGTGGTGGCCTACCGGGACCCGTTCGTGTTTCGCGACGGCGGGCAGTGGCGCATGTTCGTGGGCGCCGGGCTTGAGGGCGGCACGGCAGCCGCCGTCTCCTACAGTTCCCCTGATTTGAAGCAGTGGACCCTGGACGGCATCGCCGCGCAGCGTTCCGGCGCCGAGATGGAACCGGTGTGGACCGGCACCATGTGGGAGTGCCCGCAGCTGTTCGAGATTGATGGCTCGCACGTGCTGATCACGTCCATTTGGGAGGACGATGTCCTGCACTACGTGGCCTACGGGGTGGGCAGCTACTCCGACGGCACGTTCACCGCACGTTCCTGGGGCCAGCTCAGCTACGGCAAGAGCTACTACGCGCCCTCCTTCTTCCGGGACAAGGACGGTGTGCCGGCACTGATCTTCTGGGTCCGCGGCGTCATCAGCCCCGACGGCCAGTGGGCCAGCGCCCTCAGCGTCCCGCACACACTCACCTTGGACGGCGACACCCTGGTAGCCACACCCCACGCCGACCTCGCCAACTACGCGCAGGCCGCGCGCGTGGAGCAGTTGGGCGGCGGTGCCTATGAAATCGTGCTCGACGGCGGCGCGGACCTTCGCTGTACAGTAGCCGCTGGGACGGTCATCTGCTTCGGGAGCCCGGACGGCCAGCTGGCCGCGCTTCGCCACAACGGGGCCGGCCTGGAGGTAACGGCGCCCGGAAACGCCGACTTCACCGGGGTATTCCTCCCGGTTGCTGAGGGGACCGACGTCCGCGTCCTCATCGACGCCGGAGTGCTGGAGATCTCCGGCCAACAGGGCATCATGGCGGTTCCGCTGCCCATCACGGCTTCGACGGTAACCCTTACCGTCACCGGCCCGAAGCAGCTGAGCCTGGCGCTGGTCGGCTCTGTGGAAACGCCGCATGATGACCATGCAAAAGCACAGCCAGCCCTGACCGGCCGCTAAAACGCCAGCGGTTCCAGCTCGTCCCTGGGATTCAAGGACTTTGCCGGCCGCCTGGCAGCACCAGCCCGTACGCTGGCGCTACTAGGCGGCAGGCGGAGCAGTTTTCGCTTCGATCGGTATCCACAGCTGTCCGCGGCCCCTCGAACCGTCCGGTTCCGGCTGGACGCTCAGCAGTTGTGGTCCTGGCGCCCATAGGTAGGGGTTGGCGGGGAACCATTCGGCGGCGGCGTCGGCCCACAGCTTTTGCAGGGCCTCGGGGAACTTTCCCTCAGTCTCAAAGATCACCCACAGGCCGGCCGGGACTTCCTTGGAGTCAAATCCTTCCGGCACCGGCACCGCCTGCGACGATGCGGCGGCACGCCAGTAATCCAGTTCGCTTCCCTCGGTTCCCGGCTCCTCGATGTTCTCGGTGACCGCCACGAGACCGAACGGCTCGGTGTCGGACAGCTCGGCCAGGCGTGGCCGCACCGAGGGGTCCAGTCCCCGCTCGAACGCCTCTATGCCTGGGTTTGGTCCTTCATAGACGAGCCGGATCCGTGTCCTGAGGCCAATCAGGCGGAAGGCCTCCTTCTTGACGATCTGGTGTTTCATGCCCGCGCTCCCTTCGATTCGAAGATGGAATCTCAATTGCGGTTGTGAGTGGAGCACGGCGCCGGGGCGGCGTGCCCGTGAGGGGCTAAGCCCATGCATGGCTTTGAAGGCGCGGCTGAACGCCTCGGCGGACCCGTACCCGTACCGTGTTGCGACGTCCAGCACCCCCTGGCCGGCAATGATTTCGGCCGTCGCAGCTGTAAGCTTCCGGCGCCGGATGTACTCGGAGAGGGGCATGCCGGCCAGCGAGGCGAACATCCGCCGGAAGTGATACTCCGAGGTGAGCGCCACGCGGGCCAGCCCGCCGACGTCGACCGGCGCGGTCAGGTCCGCCTCAATGAGCTCAACAGCCCGGTTCCATTCCTGCACGGCATCCTCCCTCCCTTCTACGGTATGGCGAACAGGGTTCAGGCAACCCAACTATCCCTGCCCGAAAAGATCAGGGTCCAAAGCCCGGCAAGTTGGCGCAGAAGGAGCCGCCGGGGCACTCTTGACAAGCCCCAGGTCTGGCCTTCTGATTCACGTACCTACTTGATCAGGAAAGGCCGTGGTGGCTATGCCTGCCATCCAAGCAACTCCCCCAGCGAAGCAGTCCCGCCTCCGGATCGGAGCCACCCTCATGGCGCTGGCAGGGCTGGCCTTCGTGGCATACGCCGCGGTCTTCCTGGCGCTCAACTTCGCCGGCACCTTCCTGGAGCTGGGCATCGGGCCCGATGAAGTGGACAAGACCAAGGCGGACGTGGAGGCGTTCAGCCCACAGCTGTATCACTACATCAGCCACCTGCACATCGCCCTCAGCGGTTTTATCGCCGCCACCGGGCTGGCCCTAGCCGGCCTCGCCTGGTTCGGGGTGCGCCGCGGAGAACGGTGGGCCTTCACCACAGCCGTCGTCATCACAGTCGCCGGACTGGCCGTCGCCGTCCCCGCCCACTACCCGTGGGGCCTGGCCACGCTTGGGCACCTCGGCCCGGTCTACCTGGCTGTCCTGTTTTTCCTGGCCGGGGCCGGGACAGCGTTCAGCGGGCTGCGGACGCCATGGAGGTCTTTGCCGCGCACAAAGCATCCCGCCGCTGAAGGCGATTAGCGCCCCCAACCCAACTGACGCCGTCGGTTTTTCCCTTTCGTTTCACTCGGCCTGCATTTACTTTACTTAATTAAGTTAATGAGGCTACCTTGAAGCGTTGGTCATCGCACTGTGGCGATGCCGGGAAGGAAAAACACTTTGAGATCCTCTGATGCCCCTCGTGGGCGCTTCCGCAGGCTGGGCCTTGTCCTTGCCGTAACAGTCTTGGCGGGGTCCTTTACTCCTGCCGCCTTGGCTGCCCCGCAGCCAGAACAGGCCTTATCGGGTCCCACTGAACGGCATTCGCTCGCGGACCCGCATGCGACTGCCCGCACGGCATCACTCTTCGCATACCTGCAGTCACAGCAGGGGAAGGGAATCTTGTTTGGCCATCAGCAGACCACGGAGTTCGGCGTCACGTTCCCGGCGGAAAGCGCCGACGGTTTTCAGTCTGACGTGAAGGCCGGCGTCGGTGAGCACGCTGCCGTGTTCGGCTGGGACTTCGGCCACGACGGATACGGCTCTGCCCCCGGCAGCCCGACACCTGAGGAAAACTTCCAGCACACTGTTGGACTGGTGCAGGCGGCTGACCGCATCGGAGCTATCCAGACGTTCTCCGCCCACATGGACAACTTTGTCACCGATGGCCCATTCAACGACACCGATGGAGGTGTTGTCAGCCGCATCATGCCCGGCGGAGACCGGAACCAGCAGTTCACCGACTACCTGGATCGGGTTGCACGGATTGCCCATGCTGCTGTTGATGAAAGCGGCGCCGCGATTCCCATCGTCTTTCGCCCATTCCACGAGAATGCCGGGTCCTGGTTCTGGTGGGGCGCCGCCCACACCACTTCTGCCCAGTACATTGAGCTTTTCCGTTACACGGTGGAATACCTGCGGGACGTCAAGGACGTGCATAACTTCCTGTACTCCTACTCCCCCGGTGGCGGCTTCAGCGGTACCAGCGACGTTTTTATGCGCACCTATCCCGGGGACGCGTTCGTGGACATCCTCGGATACGACAACTACGACGGCTCCGGCGGCTCCCAGCAATGGCTGGATGGACTGGTTGCCGATCTGGGCATGCTTGCCCGCCTGGCTGCTGAGCGCGGGAAGGTAGCGGCCCTCACCGAAGTGGGCGTCAGTGGCGCACTCCAGGCGAACGGCCAGAACCCGGACGTGAACTGGTATACACACGTCCTGACCGCGCTCAAGGCGGATCCCGACGCCCGACGCATGGCATGGATGCTCACCTGGACGAACTACGGCACAGGCCAGTTTTTCGTGCCGTACCCGGCGGTTGACGGCCTGGCGGAGCACGAAATGCTGCCGGACTTCCGCGCGTTCCATGCCGACGACTTCACGGTGTTCAGCTCCGGACTCTCGAGCAAGGACGTGTGGCAGCGGAAGGTCAAAACGATCAACCACGCCCCGGCGATGCACGTGGTTTCCCCCGCGGACGGCTCAAGAATCACCGAACAGGAGACTCCTGTCCGGGTCCGTGTCAGTGACGCAAAGCCCTTGAACGTGTCATTCACTCTCGGTAGCGACCCCGCCCCGCATGCCCTCACCTTTGATCCCGCTTCCGGCTACTACACCGGCGTTCTTTCGGTGCCAGCGGCTGCGCTGCACAACACCAGGACGTCGTTCACCGTCACCGCCGACCTGCCCGGCAAGCGTCAACTGACGGCGGTACAACAGTTGGTACTTGGAGCCAAGCCCGCCTCCTTTCCAGGTGTGGTGGATGACTTTGAAGGCTACGCCGACGACAACGAACTCCGTGCCGCGTACAGCGCCGTGGGAGCCAACAGCATCTCGCTCACGGGCAGCCCCGTGGGCAGCGGACAGAACTCCCTGCAGTTTGGCTACGACTTCAGCCTGCAGAACTACACCGGCCTCACGCGCCGGATCGACGGCGACTGGTCGGGGTTTGATAGGTTTTCGCTGTGGCTGCAGCCGGACGGATCACAGCAGAAACTGGTCCTCCAACTGGTCTGCGGTGGTGTGGCCTATGAAGCCTATCCCTCCCTCCAGGGCACACAGGCCCAGAGCATCACGATTCCTTTCGCGGATTTCCGGCCTGCCCCCTGGGATACTGCCAACGCGGACCGTCGGATCACCCCAGACGACCTGAAGGACCTCTCACAGTTCAACATCTTCATCAACCAGGTGCCGGGAGGAACTTCCACCCAAGGAACGATCTACCTCGACGATCTGAAGGCCGGCTGACCCCAAGCCTGCTGTAGGCAAATTTGCGGGCTCCACCTTGTGGAGCCCCGCAAATTTCCGCCTAACACCCGGGCTACGCCGGATAGGAAAGACTATGCTGCAGCATCAGTGCGGCGGCACCCACCGAGGCTGCATCGGTAACCTGCGCCGACAGTTTCACTGTCACAGTGTGCTTGGGCAACGCAAACGATTCACTGCGAAGGCGGCGCTCGGCCAGGGGAAGGTACAAGGAGCCTGCCGTTGTAAATGAGGGCCCGGCCAGCGTCACGGAATCAAGGTCGAGGATGTTGACCAGGGCCACCACGGCATCGGCAAGGTAGTCCGCTGACTCCTCGATCAGGGCCATTGATAACGGATCCCCGTGCACTGCCGCCGTCGCAATGGCTGCAAAGTCGCTGAACGGATCATGGTCATCGGACAGCTTGGCCGTGGTTGTACGCCCGGCTGCCACTGCCGCCCGGGCCCGTTCTGCTACAGCCCGCGGACCCGCCACTTCCTCCAGGGTCTGTCCGGACCGGCGGTCGCCCTGGAAGCGCACACTGCCCAAGGGTCCGGTGTTCGAACTCGCCCCGCGATAGATCGACCCGGAAATCAGGAGTCCGGCACTGATGCTCGCGCCCATGTAGATGGTGCAGTGGGCCGTGGCATCCGGAATGGTTCCGCTCCAGAAGTCCCCCATGGCAGCCGCCGTGGCCACGTTGTCCAGCAACGTGGGCAGGCCGGATGCCCGCTCCAGCGCATCGCGCACAGGGAATTGCTCCCACAGCGGCATGCTCGGAGAGGCAAGGATCGAGCCTGCCTGGACGTCGAGCGCACCGGGCGCCACCACACCGATGCCGGCAACAATGTCGCGTTCGACGTTGGCCAGCCGGAGCATGATGGCTACCTGTTCGGCAAGATCCCGCACCACGTGGCCGGGCGGCGTTGACCGGGCACCGCGGATCCGGGTCCTTGCCAAAACTGAACCGGCAGCGTCCGTCAGGACCAGCACGATCCAGTCCGCGCCGATCTGGACTCCCACGCTGCACCTTGCCCGCGGGTTGAGCCCGAGCAACACCCGGGGCTTGCCTTTGGCCCCCGTAAAAGTACGTTCACCGGTTTCAAGCAAAAGGCCCTCGTCCAACAGGGCACGGACGAGGTTGGAGATGGAAGCCTGTGTGAGCCCGGTTCGCTCCGCCAGTTCCACCCGGCTGACGGGACCTTCCGCCCGGACACGGTCAAGGATCAGTCCCCGGCTGGTTTGCGTTCCGGAGGGGGCGTAGGCAACGGTCATGGGCGCTTCACGGCTCGGCTCATGTGCTAAGTATCGCCGGTCGACGCCATACTTAGCACATGGACAACCTCACCCCGGGAACCACGGCCGCTCCGCGCTTTGCCATCGCAGTGCAGAGCAAGAACGGGCCGCACGGCACGGATCCCTTCTTCGAGGAACTGCTGACCGGAATGGAAGAAGCCCTTGATCAGCACGGCGCCACGGTTTTCCTCCGGCAGTTCAGCTCCTACCAGGACGAGCTGGACGCCTACCCGCTGTGGGCTGAAAGCGGCGCGGTAGACGCTGTAGTGGTGGTGGATTCCCAGGACGAGGACAGCAGGGCCGGACTGTGCGTAAAACTGGGGCTGCCGGTAGTGGTCCTGGGCGGGCCCGCGGGTGATGGCGTATCCCTGGTGGACGTGGACAACTCCGGAGCCATGGAAATGGCAGTGGACTTCCTCGCAGACCTGGGCCACAAAACCATCGGACGGGTATCCGGCCCCGCCCACCTGCACCACACCAAATCCAGGAGCCTGGCGTTCGAGCAGGCCCTTGCCGCCCGGGACGTCACAGGCCTGTCGGCGGAAGGGAACTACTCGGCTGAATCAGGTGCCGCGCGCACCCGGGACATGCTCTCTGGCGCCAAGCGTCCAACAGCCATCGTGTATGACAACAGCATCATGGCTGTGGCGGGCCTGGAGGCTGCCCGCCGTCTTGGGCTGAAGGTGCCGGAGGAGGTATCCCTGCTGGCATGGGACGACGGACCGCACTGCCGGCTCGCAGACCCGCCGCTGTCAGTGGTGAGCCTGGACGTGTATGAACTGGGACGGATCGTGGCAGCCGTTCTGATGCAGACCTATTCCGGCGCACTTCAAACCGTTGTCCACGTCCCCACGGCCCGCATCGTGCAGCGCGGCAGCACCTCAGGCTGGCCGAGTGCAGGATCCGATTCCAAACTGGCGGACCCTGCACTGAGACCGCGGCCCTAGACTTTCTGCACGTGCAGGATAAGCGCCTGCGCCGGCCACAGCAGCGGGATCTGCAGCCCTTGCTTCTCCAGGATGCTGCCAGGCAGTGTTATTCCACCGCCTGACACCCACGGCGGCGTGATCCATCCGTGCCGGGAAATGCCCACCTCATCCCGGACACGTACGCGGTACCGGCTATCCGGGTCCAGCCCGTGCAGCCGGATCCGTTCCGGCAGGGCGTCCTCCAGCGTGGCAACGGAGGCAATGGTCCAGACCCCCTCACTTTGATCCGGAAGAACCGAACCCGTAACCCGCAGGGCGGGGTCAAGAACGTCCGCGTGCACTGGTGATCCGTAGTGCAGCACGTGGCGCAATTCCTTGTACAGCCTTGCGAAGGCGCGGACAGTTTCCAGTTCGTCCGGTCCGCATTCGAGGAGGTTCCACTCGAATCCGGCGGAGCCCATGAGGCTGGTGGCCGCCCGGTAGGACAAGTCCACGGTGCGCCCCGAGCTGTGCGAGGTTGTGGGACCTACATGGCCGCCTACCAGTTCAGGGGGAAGCAAGAGCTGGGTCCAGCGCTGGATGTCCTGGCGCTCCACGGCATCGTTCGAGTCCGAGGCCCACACCCTGTCCGCAAACTCCAGGATGCCCAAGTCGGTCCGGGCGCCTCCACTGGAACAGGATTCGATTTCCAGGCCGGGGTGGGATTCCTTGAGTTCGCGGATCAGCCGGTATGTGGCAAGGGTATGTTCATGGGTGCCCGGCTTGTCGCCGTGAACCGGCTCCACAAGGTCCCGGTTGTGGTCCCACTTGATGAAGTCGATACCCAGTCCATCGATCAGCCCGCTCATCTGGGAGCGGACATGCTCGTAGGCCTTCGGGTTGGCCAGGTCCAGGACATACTGTGTCCGCCATGACAGACCCTGCGGAGCGGACGAGACGTGGGCCGGGTTGTGCAGCAGCCAGTCAGGATGGGCACGGGCAAGGTCAGAGTCGAGGTTCACCATCTCGGGTTCAAACCACAGCCCGAACTGCATGCCCAGTTCATGGACGCGGGATGCCAGCGGTCCCAGTCCCTCCGGCCACACGGCCGGGTCAACGATCCAGTCCCCCAGGCCCTTGGTGTCGTCCCGCCGTGCCATGAACCAGCCGTCATCGAGGACGAACCGCTCCACCCCGACATCAGCAGCGCGCTCCGCCAACTTCAGCAGGGTGGCGGGGTCGTGGTCAAAGTAGACCGCTTCCCAGGTGTTGAGGACCAAAGGCCGGGGCGTGCGGGGGTGCTGGGGCCGGGCCCGGAGAGCGGTATGGAAGCGGCCCGAAAGGCCGTCAAGCCCCTTGTCGGACCAGCCGAACCAGGCCGTGGGCGTCCGGTAGGACTCTCCCGGCGCGAGGGTGACCTCACCAGCGCGGAGGAGTTCGCCGGCCCCCAGCAAGGTGACGGCCTCGGTCATCCGGTCCGTCCGGTAGGTGGTGTCCGCACTCCAGCCAAGGTGTACAGCCCATACTTCCCCCGTCCGGTCCCGGGGTTCGTCGATGCTGGCGATTTCCAAATGTGGCGCGTCATGGCCCCCGCGGCCGCGCCTGCTTTGACGGGCCACCGACCCCCGGGGCATCCCAATGGTTGACGGCGCCTTCTCCCTGGTCCACCGGCCGGAAAACATGGTGAGGTGGTCGGCGGTTTTGGGCACGGGGAGTGTGGCTTCCAGCCAGTGGACTTCCAGGCCGCCATCACTACGGTTCACCAGTTCGTGGGTCACGGTAGCCACTCCCCCGGCGGTCAGGGCGAACTCGCTGCGGAGCCCCAGCCCATTGCCGCCGTCCACTGCACGGATGGTAACCGCGAAGCCGTTGGAGCTGAGTTCTTCCACTGTCCACCGGGGGAAGACGGGCGCGCCATCCCGGGTGACCACAAGGGCGGGGCGTCCCGCCCATCCGTCCCCCTCCTGCGGAAGATAGGTCAGCTGCCAGGCTGCGTCCAGGGTTCCGGGCGGGCTTTGGCGGCCGACGGCGGAAACGAAGGCGTCCAGGTCGGCGTCGCCAAGGTGGCCGAGGTCTGCGCCCCAGTGAAGGACCGAGGGCAGGCCGTCGGGCAGGTGATGCAGGGCGAGGCTGACGCCGTCACGGCGCAGCAGGGTGAATCGGGGCGGGGATGTTGGCATGTTCGGTCCTTTTCTCGGGTGTTGAGTGCGGTGACGAGCTGGTGGTTGAGTTTGGAAAGATTAGGCTCCGGCACCCCTCGCGGCCGGTGCGGTGTTCGCTGTCCGGAGTACCTGGAGGGAGCCGCCCACGGCCGCGGCAAGTTCACCGTGGGAGGAGAGGACGACGTCGACTGGCTGCAGCTCCCGATTGAACGCGGCCCGGTTCAGCACCTCGGCAATGCCGTCCCGCATGAGGGGGCCGGCCGCCGCGAAGCCCGGACCGGCCAGCACCACGGTGCTCAGGCCGAAGAGATTAACCAGCGTTACTGCCGCCTCCCCCAACCCCTGCGCTGCGTCGAGCAGCAGGCTTCGGGCGAAACCGTCGCCCTCATTGGCGGCTTCGGCGATGAGCCTGAAGTCCGTCAGCGTTGACGCGGGGCTTCCCTGCAGATCGAGTCGGTCACGGAAGGCGCTGTTCCCCAGTGCCCGGGATACGACGGCGGCGCTGCCGCTGACGTTTTCAACGCAGCCCCGGTTGCCGCAGGGGCAGGGCGCGCCGGAGGCATCGACGGTGATGTGACCGATTTCCACAGTGTTGGAGCCACCGCCCCGGTAGACCTCCCGGTTCACCACCACACCTCCGCCCAAGCCGCTGGCCATGTAGATGACGCCGAAGCTGTCAGCGGCAACGGCGCCAAGCCATTGTTCACCCAGCGCCGCCGCAGTCGCATCGTTTTCGAGCAGCACGGGGAGCCCGGTGAGCCGTGATAACTCGGGGGCAAGGGGTTGGCCGTACCAGTCAGGAGTCGGGCGGGGCGCCAACAGTATGCCCGCCAGCTGGTCCTGCGGGCCGTGGGTGACCAGGCTGACGCCCAGGACACGCTCCAGGGCAACAGCATGGTCGAAAAGTAGCGTCCCGATCCGGTCGGCAAGGAGCTGGAGCATCTCCTGGGGGCTGCTGCTGCCGGACCCGGGGAGGGTCATCTCGGCCACCCGCTGCCCGCCGAAGTCGGAAAGCACAAGGGAACTGGTGCAGCGGTCCATCTGCACGCCTACCGCGTAATGCGCCTCCGCGCAAAGGCGCAGGAGCCTTCGCGGCTGCCCGCCCCGTGACCGGCCCTGCCCCACCTCGCGGACGAGGCCGTCCGCCAGCAATTCCCGCACCACGTTGCTGATGGTGCCCGGCGTCAATCCCGTGGCACCCACCAGTTCCACGCGGCTTACGACGCCCCGGGTGCGCATCAGGTCCAGGAGCCTCGAACGTGCCGACGGCTGAATTGGCGCATGCAACGATGCAAGGGCCACGTTGTCCTTCTTTCCCTCATGCCGCGACGCGGGCGGTTGGATGATTCAGTTTCCATAATATCTTGACTCACTTAATTTAATCACCTAACTTTTTCATAGGCCGTGATGTACGGCACTATTTCCCAGCCGACCGGTCAGGTCCGGCTCGATGAAAGGGACCAGAGATGCTCCTCAAAACCCAACTGCTCGCCGCCCCTCGGCGCCGCAGTACGCTGGCACTTGCCGCAGGCGCAACGGCGCTCGGCCTGCTCCTGACCGGATGCTCCGGCGGTGGGGCGGGCGGCTCGGACAGCAGCTCCACGCTTATTGCCTACACCGGCCAGGCCGGCGACTACCAGTTGAACTTCAACCCGTTCTCACCGTCACAGATTGCCGGTCCCGGGGCCATCTACGAACCGTTGTTCTTCCTGAACAAGGCGGCCGCGGAAGCAAAGCCCGCGCCGCTGCTGGGCACAGAGTATTCCTGGAACGACGCCGGCACGGAGTTGTCCGTGACGCTCCGGGACGGCGTTAAATGGAGCGACGGCGAAGCCTTCACCGCTGACGACGTTGCCTTCACCTTCAATTTGCTCAAGGAGCACCCTGCCCTCAACAGCCTCGGCTTCAAAGGCACCGTGACCGCGGTTGACGCCCAGCACGTGACCTTCGCCTGGGAGGCCCCCGCCTTCGTGTCCGGGCCGGACATCCTCACCCAGGCAGTGATTGTCCCCGAGCACATCTGGTCCAAGATCGACCCCGAAACGGACGTCGTCGAGAAGCCGGTGGGAACAGGCGCCTACCAGTTGGCCGACTTCAAACCCCAGGCGTTCACGCTTAAGTCCAACCCCTCCTACTGGGGCGGCGAGCCGGCCGTCAAAAACGTCCGCTACATTGCGCTGTCCGGCAACACAGCGGGCGCCGACGCCATCGCCTCAGGAACCATCGACTGGCAGACGGGCCCGGTTCCCGACATCCAGAACGTCTCCAAGAACTTTCCCCGGTACGAGAAGCAGACCGTGGCGCAGAGCCAGCAGGTGCTCGCTTCCTGCTCCAGCATCCAGCTCGGCTGCGCAGGACCCCAAACGGACCCCGCCGTGCGCAAAGCCCTGTACTACGCCATCGACCGCACGCAGTTGAACAAGCTGGCCTATGAGGACACGGCAGCACCGATTTCTCCGTCCTTCGCCCTCACCGACACCCAGAAACAGTGGATTTCGCCGGCCGTCAAGCCGGTGGAGGCACCGGCAACGGCAGATGCCGGGGCAGCCCAGAAAACGCTCGAAGCAGCGGGCTGGACGAAAGGTGCTGACGGAATCTATGCCAAGGACGGGCAGAAGTTGACCCTCACCATCGAGGTTGTCACCGGCTGGACCGACTACATCACGGCCATCCAAACGATCGCAGAACAGGCGAAGGCGGCCGGCATCGATGTCCAGGCATCGCAGTCTTCCTGGAATGAATGGACCGACAAGAGGACCAAGGGCAACTTCCAACTGGCGATCGACTCACTGTGGCAGGGCCCGGCCCCGGACCCGTACTACGTCTACAACTACTTCTTCTCCTCAGCCACCACGGCTCCCGTTGGGCAGACAGCCGGCAACAACTACGCCCGCTACTCCAACCCGGCAGTCGACGCTGCCATTGAATCGGTCAAGAACCACGGCTTCGAGGACAAGGAAGCCCGCCAGGAACAGTTCAACGTCATCCAGTCGGCAATCGTCGAGGACATGCCGTACATCCCGGTGCTGACCGGCGGAACGACGAGCATCTGGAACAAGGCAAAGTTCACAGGCTGGCCGAGCGAGGACAACATGTACGCCTTCCCCGCCGTCTGGTCACGCCTGGATGCAGCCCAGATCTTCAAAACCCTCAAGCCCGCCAACGGCTAGAAAGACGGGCCGGGCGCAAGCCGCCCGGCCCGTCCCCACCGCAACCAGAACCAGGTGTGACAGGTGCCCTCGTGAACTATGTAATCCGCAAACTCGGTTTCTATGCTGCCGCCCTCTGGGCAGCACTGACCCTGAACTTCATCATCCCGCGCATGCTGCCGGGCAACCCCGTGGACATCCTGCTGGCCAAACTCCAGCAGCGCGGCGGCAGCATCACTCCCGAAACCCGCAAGGCCTACGCCATCCTGCTGGGCGGGGACGACAGCGAGCCCATCCTGGCCCAGTACTGGACGTACCTGGCCAATATCTTCAGGGGAGACCTGGGCGTATCCATCAGCTATTTTCCTGCCAAGGTCACCGATGTCATCGGAGCTTCCATGCCTTGGACGGTGATCCTCGTAGGCGTTTCCACCGTCCTGGCTGCTGCCATCGGCATCGTGCTGGGTGCGCTGGTTGGCTGGAAGCCAGGCACCTGGCTGGACTCCCTCGTCCCCGCAACAACCCTCCTGGCCGCAGTCCCCTACTTCTGGCTCGCCCTGGTACTGGTGTACATCCTTTCCCGCGGCATGGGCTTGTTCCCCGGCCAAGGAGGCTACGACGTCGTCCTCGATCCGGGATGGAACGGACCGTTCATCCTCTCGGCCATCGAACACGCAGTGCTTCCGGCACTGACCATCGTCATCGCCTCCCTCGGCGGATGGCTGCTGGGAATGCGCAACATGATGGTCTCCACGCTGTCCGAAGACTACGTGCTTACCGCCCGCGCCAAGGGACTGCCTTCCCGTTGGATCCTGGTCAACTACGCCGCCCGTAATGCCGTCCTTCCATCAGTGGCCGGCTTTGCCATTTCGCTCGGCTTCGTCGTCTCAGGCTCAGTGGTCACGGAACAGGTCTTCTCCTATCCCGGAATCGGATCACGCCTGCTGGCGGCTGTGACCAACAACGATTACGCCCTGATGCAGGGCGTGTTCCTCTACATCACCATCGCGGTGCTCGCCGCGAACCTCCTGGTCGACCTTCTCTACAGCCTGGTGGACCCCAGGACCAGGGCCAAGGGCTAACGAACGGATCTACCCATGACCAACATTCAACCCATCACAGAAACTGTGGCTGCCAATCCTACGGAAGAACTTGCCGGCCTCGCCCGGGACCGGGGACGCAAGCCCGGCGCGGCATGGCGGCTCCTGCTTCCCACTCCAACACCATGGCTCATCACCGGCCTGCTCCTGATCGGCAGCATCATCGCTTTCGGAACGGTGGCCCCCTTCTTCGTCCTTGACCCAGCCGCGATCAGCAACATTGGCCTCAGCGGCCCCAGCGCGGAGCATTGGCTGGGTACCACGCAAACAGGGCAGGACGTTCTGGCCCAACTGGCACACGCCACTCGCGGGTCCATCCAGATCGGCTTCCTGGTGGGGGTCCTGGCCACCGTGCTGTCCGCATTCTTCGGCATCTACGGGGCGTACATAGGCGGTTTTGCCGACGAGGTCTTCTCGCTGCTGTCCAACGTCTTCCTTGTCATCCCCGGCCTGCCCCTGGTGATCGTCATCTCAGGCTTCGTACCCCGCGAAAGCCGCGGGCTCTGGACCATCGCACTCGTCCTCGCCCTGACCAGCTGGGCCGCCTCCGCCAGGGTCCTGCGCGCCCAGACGCTGTCCGTAAGGAACCGCGACTACGTGGCGGCCTCCCGCGTGTCAGGAGAAAGGGCATGGCGCGTCATCGCCGTCGAGATCCTGCCCAACCTGCTCCCCGTCCTCGCGTCCCAGTTTGTGTTCGCCGTCATCGCCGCAATCCTCGGGGAGGCAGGCCTGTCCTTCCTGGGGCTGGGAGCGTCAAGCTCCTCAACCCTGGGCACCATGCTGTTCTACGCCCAGAACGGGTTTGCGCTCCCCTTGGGCGCCTGGTGGTGGTTCTTGCCGCCAGGCCTGATGATCGCCCTCTTCGGCATGGGGCTCTCACTCATCAACTTCTCCATCGACGAGATCATCAACCCCAAACTCAAGAACGCCCGGCTGGTGCGCCGGCGGGCAAAGCTCGCTGCGCGCCTGGAGAAGAAAGCAGTTGCGTCATGACCATCCACCTCGAGGACAGGGGCCAGGCCGCCAAGGCCGCGGGCGGTCCGGTGCTGACCGTAAAGAACCTCAGCGTCGTCTACGAAACAGAACACCCGGTGACGGCCGTCCATAACGCGAACTTTGAGCTCGGACGCGGGGAAATCCTCGGACTTGCGGGCGAATCGGGCTGCGGAAAAACCACCCTCGCCTACGCCATCAACAGGCTGCACCAGCCGCCGGCACGCATTTCCTCCGGCCAGGTGACCTTCCATGACCGCGACGGCTCTGACGTCAACCTCCTGCAGCTTGAGGATGAAGCACTGCGCCGCTTCCGGTGGTCAAAGTTGTCCATGGTGTTCCAGGGGGCCATGAACGCGCTCAACCCGGTCCGCACCATCGGGGGCCAACTCGAGGACACGCTGCGGGCACACGACTCCTCGCTGCGGAAGCCGGCACGGCAGGCCCGGTGTGCCGAAGTGCTGACCCGGGTGGGGGTTGATCCGGGACGCCTCCGCTCCTACCCCCATGAACTGTCGGGCGGCATGCGCCAGCGGGTCATGATCGCCATGGCGATGCTTCTTGAGCCGCAGGTGATGATCATGGATGAACCCACCACGGCGCTGGATGTGGTGGTCCAGCGGGACATCCTGCGCGAGGTTGTCAGGCTTAAGGAAGAACTGGACTTCGCGGTCATCTTCATCACCCACGACCTGCCGTTGCTCCTGGAAATCAGCGACCGCATCGCCGTGATGCTGCGGGGAGAAATCGTGGAACTGGAACAGGCCGAAACGCTCTACAGCTCCGCCAAGCATCCCTACACCCGGAAGTTGCTCGCCTCCTTCCCCAGCCTGAGCGGTGACCGGGGAGCCTTCATCCGTTCCGGGGACCACAACAACTTCGAGGAGCAACCATGACCAGCGTCTCGGTGAACAACCTGAGCAAGGAGTACTCGCTGCGGGCAGGCCTGCGACGGCGGTCACTGCTGGCCGTGGACAGGGTCAGCTTTGATCTCCTGCCGGGCAGGACAGTGGCGCTCGTGGGAGAGTCCGGCTCCGGAAAGTCCACGATTGCCAAGCTCCTGACCAAGATGGAGAAGCCGACGTCGGGCCAGATCTCAGTGCAGTTGGACGACAAGACCCCCGTCCTCGGCTCGGTCTACCGCAGGCACGTCCAGATGGTGTTCCAGGACCCCTTTGCCTCCCTCAATCCCTTCCATTCGATCGAGCACCACATCGCCCGCCCGCTGAAGATCCACCAAAGGACACGGACGGCAGCGGAAACGCACGAGCGGGTGCTGGAGATGCTGGAGAAGGTCAATCTCACGCCTGCGGAAACGGTCGCAGCCAAGCGGCCCCACGAGCTGTCCGGCGGCCAGCGGCAACGCGTGGCCATCGCCCGTGCCCTGGCACCCGGGGCACAGGTGCTGATCGCCGACGAACCGGTCTCCATGCTCGATGTCTCCATCAGGCTGGGCGTACTGAACCTCCTGGGGAGGCTGCAGCGCGAAGACAACCTGGCCGTCCTCTACATCACGCACGATCTGGCAACAGCACGGCACTTCTCCGACGAAATCCTGGTGCTGTACCGGGGCAGGGTGGTGGAACGCGGCCCCTCCGACGACGTCATCCTCAACCCCCAGCACCCCTACACCAAGCTCCTGGCCCAGGCCGCCCCGGACCCCGAACGCCTCGGAAAGGTCGCGGCCACCGAACTCCCCACTGACCGCGAAGCGATCGATAACACCGTCTGCTTCAACCACTTCAGCCGCCGCTGGGAGCACATCGACGAAGTGCGCGCCGGCCAGCCCGCCCTCGAACACCACTAGGACCTCAACATGATTGCCTCGCCCCTTACCGAGGGATGGACCCTCACCCCCGTCGCCGGCCCCGTGCCTGACGGCATCCCTGCCGTGCTCGCTGCCGAAGTGCCGGGTTCCGCCCACACGGATCTCCTGCGTGCCGGGCATATTGCCGATCCCTACCTGGACGGCAATGAAAAGGACCTGACGTGGATGCACCACGTGGACTGGCGCTACGACCTCCCGCTCACGCTGCCCGCCGCAGCAGCGGATGAGCGCGTTGACCTGGTCCTGGACGGCGTGGATACCGTCAGCCGGATCCGGCTCGGCGGCCGGGAACTGGGGACCACAGCCAACATGCACCGCTCGTACCGGTTCAACATCCGCCCCGAAGCGAACGGCACGCCGCGGCAGCTGTCCGTCGATCTGCGATCCGCCACCGCGTATGCCGAGGAACTGCGTGGCCTCTTGGGTGACCGGCCCAGCGCCTACCACCCCGTACCCTTCAACTTCGTCCGGAAGATGGCCTGCAGCTTCGGCTGGGACTGGGGCCCTGACCTGCGTACGGCCGGGCTGTGGAAAGAGGTTCGGATTGAGCGCTGGACCGTGGCACGGCTGGCGGAGGTCCGGCCGCTCGTCACGGTCACCCCGAACGGCGCCGGGCGCGTGGAAGTCCACGTGACGATCGAACGCTCGGGCCTGGAAAACGCGGCCGATCTTACGCTCGAGGCCTCTGTCCTCGGGCAGACCGCCACCGCCGTCGTACCCGCGGAAAGCAGCAGCGCGGTCCTCACCCTCAACGTTCCGGATGCGCCGCTCTGGTGGCCGGCAGGATACGGCGATCAGCCCCTGTCCGGGCTCCAGGTCCGCCTGCTGGGCGGATCCGCCGGGGCAGTACTGCATTCCTGGGACCGCCGGATCGGGTTCCGCAGTATCGAACTCGATACGTCCCGCGATGAAACCGGCACCGCTTTTACCCTCAAGGTCAACGGCAAGGCCGTCTTCGTCAAAGGGGCCAACTGGATCCCCGATGACCACCTGCTCACCCGGATCACCCGTGCCCGCCTGGACCGCCGCCTGGACCAGGCATTGGCTGCCAACCTCAACCTCCTGCGTGTCTGGGGCGGCGGGATCTACGAAACCGAGGATTTCTACACCGCCTGCGACGAACGTGGCATCCTCGTCTGGCAGGACTTCCTGCTGGCCTGCGCTGCATACCCGGAGGAGTCCCCGCTGTGGGAGGAGTTCGAGTCGGAAGCCCGCGAGAACGTGGTCCGGCTCGCGCCCCATCCTTCGCTGGTTCTCTGGAACGGCGGAAACGAGAACGTCTGGGGGCATGAAGACTGGGGATGGAAGGAAGAGCTGGCAGGACTTAGCTGGGGAAGCCGCTACGCCCACGAACTCCTTGGCGGAATCGTGGCGGAGCTGGATCCCACCCGGCCCTACTGTGACAACAGTCCCTACTCCCCCGGCGAAGACCCCGGAGACGTTCATCCCAATGATCCGGACCACGGCACCCATCACCAATGGGAGGTCTGGAACAGGATCGATTACTCAGCGTACCGGGATGAAGTTCCGCGGTTCTGTTCCGAATTCGGGTTCCAGGGACCGCCCGCATGGCGCACCCTGACCGATTACGTTCACGCCAGCGACGGCGGTCCACTGGCCGGCGCGCCGGATCCCAAGGAGGATCCGGTCTTCCTGGTCCACCAGAAGGCCGACGACGGAAACGGCAAGCTGGACCGCGGCCTCGCCCCGCACCTGGGCGTTCCAGCCGATTTCGAGGACTGGCACTGGGCAACCCAGCTCAACCAGGCACGCGCCGTCCGTTACGCCGTGGAGCATTACCGTTCGTGGTGGCCCCGCACCGCAGGAGCCATCGTGTGGCAGCTCAACGACTGCTGGCCCGTCACGTCCTGGGCGGCCATCGACTCGCAGGAGCGGCCCAAGCCGCTCTGGCACGCCCTGCGTCTGGCGAATGCACCGCGGATCGTCAGCTTCGGCAGCCGTGAAAAGGAGCTGTCGGTGTCGCTGGTCAATGACACTGACCAGCCGTGGAGCGGGCCGCTGATCCTGCGGCGGGAAACACTTGACGGTGCCGTGAAAACTGAACGCACGGAACAAGTGGAAGTCGCCGCACGCAGCGTCAAAACCATCCCCGTGGGCACCGGGTTGTCGCTGTCCGAAGATCCCCAGGGCGAAGTGCTGCTCGCAAGCCTGGGAGCAGAACGTGCCATCCACACCTTTGTTGAAGACATCGACCTGCGCCTGGACCCGAACCCGCTGAAGGCAACAGCCGAACCGGTACCGGGAGGTTACGAGGTCAAGGTTTATGCTGCGTCCCTGGCTCGTGACATCACGCTGCACGTGGACCGGGTGGACCCCGGCGCCCGCGTGGATGACGGTCTCATCACCCTTCCTGCCGGCGGTGAATGGACTTTTACCGTAATCAGCACCGCTGCCGGGATCGACCCGGAGGAGTTCGTCTCCCGGTCAGTCCTGAGGACAGCCAATGACCTGCGCGCCGTTCCCGCCCTGACCGGGGCAGGACACTCCACGGCCGCAACGCAGTAGGAAAAACCAAACCCGGCGCCGTCCCCGCAAGGACGGTGCCGGCATCACCAGCGCCACTGGCATCAGCCCAGCCGCCCACCCCACAAAAGAAGCCAATGACACATCACTTCAGCACAGAACTCAGGACCGGAACGCGCTCCCGGCCGCTCAACGCGGGCTGGCACATCCGGCTCCTCGAAGGACCGGCACCCCTTGCAGTCGCCGCCCGGCACATCCCGGCCAGCGTTCCCGGGTCCATCCGGCAGGACCTGGCGGTTGCCGGCCTTCTGGCCGGACAGCAGGCAGAAAGCAGCCCCGGATGGATCAGGGATTGCGCCTGGGAGTACAGCCTCGACTTCCCCTGGCGGAAAGGAACCGCCGCGCCCGTTGAACTCGCCTTCCAAGGGCTGGACGCAGCCGCCGAAGTCCACCTGAACGGAAAACCCCTGCATGGGGCAGGACGGCAAAACCCCGACTGGCCGGACGTCGCAGCCCACCTCTTCGACGGCCTGAACACGCTGAAGGTGGCCCTCCACCCGGCCTCCAGCTAAGGCTGCCGCCCTCCGGTCCGGCCCTTCCACGCGGAACCCGCGCGCCGCCGTCGACCCTTTACTCACGCGGCCGCCCCCTGCCGCCGCTCCTCTCCCATCAGAAAGCCACAACCGTGATCTCCCATGCCCCCGTACTCGCCGTCGACGGCGGCCAGTCATCCATCCGTGCCCGGCTGCTGGACAGGAGAAGAATCGAGTTCGAACAGGAATTCCCGCCGCTCCTGACCGACATCCCGCTGATGCCCCAACTGGCCGGCGTGGTCCGCTCCGTCCTCACCGCCCACCCGCGGCAGAACGTCCGGGTGGCCGCAGCGCTGTCCGGCCTCACCCCGTCCAATGCGGACGCTCCCGGGGTCCTGGCAGCCTGCCGCGACCTGGGACTGTCATCCATCCGCCTGGCGCACGACTCCATCTCCGGCTACCTGGGCTGCCTCGGCGACAGGGCAGGGTCCGCGATTGCTGCAGGAACAGGCGTGGTCACGCTCGCCACCGGCCCTACGGGATCAACACGGGTGGACGGCTGGGGAAACATCATGGGCGATGCCGGCAGCGGATACTGGATCGGCCGGGCCGGGCTCGACGCCGCGATGCGCGCCCATGATGGACGGGGAGACGCCACGGCACTGCTGGGGATGCTGAAACAGGATTTCCCGGATGTGGAGGGGGCCTACATCGAAATCCAGTCCAATCCGGAAAAGATCTCCTTCGTGGCGTCCTACGCGCGGAAGGTGATCGACCTGTCCGAACACGACACCGTCTCGGCACGAATCGTCGAACACGCCACAAACGAACTGGCGCTCTCTGTCGGGGCGAGCCTGCGGAACACCGGCTGGACTCCGATGTCCAGCCCCACCATCAGCTGGGTGGGAAAAATCCTCTCCAACCCCCGGATGGCCACACCGCTCCAGCACAAGCTCCAGCAGGCATGGCCCAACGCTCAGCTGGTGGCGCCCCGCGGCGGCCCGCTGGACGGGGTGGCCCAACTGGCGGACCTGCCGGCGCAGCACGCCCTATACCCGCTGCTCCACACAGCGTAAAGCCACAAAGGATAGGACAAAGTCACATGCATCGACTGTCTGGAGCGAGGCGCTCCTACGACTGGGGATCCACCACAGCCATGTTCGATTTCCTGGACACCTCCCCGGACGGCGATCCCTTTGCCGAGTTATGGCTCGGTGCCCACCCGACGGGCCCTGCAACCGTGGAGGGACCCTACGGCCCCGAACCGCTGAACCATGTTCTAGCGGAAGACCCCACACAGCACCTGGGCGAAGCCGTCGCGTCCACATTCGGCCAGCTCCCGTACCTGGTGAAATTACTGGCCCCGTCACGGCCCTTGTCCATGCAGGTACACCCGAACCGGAAGATGGCAGCGGCCGGCTACCGCGATGAGGAGCGGCGCGGCGTTCCCTTGGATGATCCCCGCCGAAGTTTCAAAGACGAATACAACAAACCGGAGATGGTCTACGCCATCACCCATTTCGAAGGCCTGGTGGGATTCAGGCCCCAGGAGGAAGTAGCGCTACTGCTCCAGGCAGTGGGCGGACCGTTGTCGGCCGCCTTCACAGCTCTCCGCCTGGCACCCGAGGAGCAAGGGATGCGCGCAGCGCTGGAGCAACTCCTGGACCTCGGCCTCGAGGACATCCGGGAGGTCCTGAAGACAACCGGACAGCTGGAATCGCACCCAGACACCGTGATCCGGGCGGCGTGCAGCACCGTCAACGAGCTGGCGCACCTGTATCCCGGGGACATCGGTGCGGTGATTTCGCTGATGCTCAACCGGGTCCGGCTGCAGCCGGGCCAACTGGTCTTCCTCGCCGACGGCGTGCCGCATGCCTACCTGGGCGGCTTTGGCCTGGAGATCATGGGCAACTCAGATAACGTCCTGCGACTGGGCCTGACGTCCAAGCACATCGACATTCCCTCCATGCTCCAAGCCCTCGATTTCGGTTCCTCAGGCTTCGAGGTGGAGACCGCGCCCAGCTACCAGGTAACGCACGTTTTCGAGCCGCCAACGCCCGAATACGCGCTCAGCATCACCCGTCCCCACCTGGCGTCCGGCAGCACCGCTGTCCTGCCAGGTGCTGGCCCCCGTGTCCTCGTCTGCCTCGGTGGCCAGGTCAGGGCGGCCACAGGCACCGACCAGCAAGGCGCGGTCCTTACCCGTGGCGCCTCCCTGTTCGTGCCGGCAGGAGAAGGCGAGATATCAGCGAGCGGCTGCGGAGTCCTGGCCCAGGCCTTCGTTCCTGCCATCACCTGAGGGACCAGCCCCAGGGTGGGGCGTACGACGGCGGCGCGCGGCCGCCGTCGTACGCCCCCACCATCAGGGGAGGTGCCTGCGCAGGGCGGCGTGGTTCGCATCACGTTCACCGCCCTGTCACCTGACCGCTGCCTGCCGGCCTTCTTCGGTACTGAACGGGGGTGAACAGTGGTGCGTGCTCATTACCGATGACATCAACGTGGAGAATTCACCATGAAGCACACCAAGCTGCTGACCGCGGCTGCACTCGCTGCCGGCCTGGCCTTGGGAACATCCCTTCCCGCCCAGGCAGCGGACACCAACCCCAACGGCACGGACAACCATTTTGACCTGCAGGCACACCGCGGCGGGCTCGGCCTCACCGTCGAATCCACCCTGGCCTCCTTCGCCAAGGGGCTCGAAACAGGGGTCAGCACCCTCGAACTCGACTTGCAGATCACCAAGGATGGCCGCGAAGTCATCACCCATGACCGCAAGATCAGCGGCCAGAAGTGCCAGGACACCGCCCCGGTCACCCCGGCAGATCCGCAGTTTCCCTACGTGGGCAAATACATCAAGGACCTCACCTTCGCCCAGGTCCGCAGCCTGGACTGCGGGTCGCTGACCCTGCCCCAGTTCCCGGGCCAGCAGGCCTCCCCCGGCGCCAAAATGCCCACACTCGCCGAGGTCTTCGACCTCACCCGGCAGTACCGTGCCAGCCAGGTCAAGTTCAACATCGAAACCAAAGTCGAAGCGGGCGCCCCGGAGCAGACGGCACCGCGCGAGCAGTTCGTGGACGTCGCACTGCGGGAAATCAACGCCGCGAACATGGCCGGCCGCGTCTCCATCCAGAGCTTCGACTGGGGCTCACTGCGCCTGGTCAAGGAACGCCAACCCGGCCTCCGCACCGTCGCCCTGACCAACAAGGACTTCCTGCAGGCCGGCAAGCCCGGAGCCTCACCGTGGCTCGGCGGGATCGACTCGGATGACTTCGGCGGTGACCTCGTGAACTCAGCCGCTTCCCTCGGCGTGGACGCCATCTCCCCTGTTCACGGCACACCCCAGAACGGCACCGTCACCGACGCAGGATACGTCCCCTACGTCACGGCCGACATGGTGAACCGCGCCCACGCCAAAGGCATGCAGGTCATCCCCTGGACCGTCGATGACAAGCCCACCATGCGCGCCCTCATGAACACGGGCGTGGATGGACTGATCACCGATTACCCCAACCGCCTGCGCGAGGTCATGGCCGAGCGATCCCTGAAGCTGCCCAAGCAGTTCACCCTGGAGCCCGGCGCCTCAGCAGCCAGCTGATTCCACCAACCACTGAATGCCCCTGCCTACCCGGGACAGGGGCATTCCCATTTCCAGCTCCCTGCCACGCCCCACTCTTAAGCCGCAACAAACACGTTTAGGGCATCAAGTGCTGGACAGCAGGCAGCGGCGCACCTCACTCTGGTGTGAAGCCGCCGGCAGCGTGGCTTGGAACAGGAGACCGGCGTGGCGATTTCGGCAGGCTTTTTCGGACGTGCTTTCCACCGGCACGAAGCCACCCCGCCGCCCCTCGTCGATTTGCTCCCGGTTTCCGGCCACCAATTGCGGATGCGGGTGGAACCGCGACTCGCTGAGCTTGTTGGAACGGTGGTGGCGACGCTCCGGGCCGCCGGAGTGAGGCCCATCCCGGTCACCGACCCCCATGGGCGGCAATGGGCTCCCGCCTACGTCCTGGGCAGGCTGGAACTGGAAGGTGCCCGGGCGGAAACGGCCTCCAACACCGCGGTGGCCGAGGTGGTGCTGGACGGCTCAGGCCGGTTGGCCCGCAACCATCCCGTGCAGGTCACAGGCAACGTCCACAGGCTGGTGCCTGTCAGCTGCCCGAGCGTGGCTGACAGCTATGAGCAGTTCATCCGCGCCCTGAAAGTTGCGGAAGAACCCCGCGGCGATGGTTTGGTCCTCACCCCGCACGGGAGCCTGATGATCACCGGCCCCGAAGGTGAACCTGTTGCTTTGGCTGACTATTTGGACAGCCTCTGCCGCACCGGGGCCTATCCCGCCTAGTTCTCCCGGCGGGTCTCCTGCAGCCGCTTGATGAACCAGCGCGACTGTTCCGGCCCGTAGGGCAGCACCGGGATGGCCTTGGTGGCATCGTCCGGGGTGTCCCGGATGGACCCGCGCGCCTGGCGGACCGCGGTGGTCATGGTGTTGGCCATGGTCTTGACGAACTGGTCGCTGCACGGCTTCCCGTGCCCCGGGATCAGGAACTCGTAGCGGTGGCGGAGCGCCGAGATGTGCCGGAGCGCGTCCGCCCACTCCTCCGGGTAGGAGTCTTCGAAGGACGGGTGGGCGCCCTGCTCCACGAGGTCGCCCACGTAGAGGGTGGTGGGGGTGCCCACCAGCAGGTCGCCGTCGGTATGGCCGCGGCCCAGGTAAAACAGGGTGGCGGTGAGCCCGCCGAGGTCAACCAGCACCGGCTGGTCCTTCACCAGGGCGTTGGGAACCACGAGCTCCACGTTCTCGCCTTCGCCCGTGGACATTTCCGGCTCCAGCGTCCCCACGAAGCGGCGCTGGAGGTCCCCGCGCGCGTCGATTTCAGTGGCGCAGTTCTGGTGCGCCCAAAACTCCGTGACGCCGGCTTCAGCAAACACGGCGTTGCCGAAGAAGTGGTCGTAATGTGCGTGGGTGTTGACGACGACGAGCGGCAGCTGGGTCTTCACCCGCACCGCATCCAGGATCTCCCGCCCCTGCCGGGGGCCGCAGCCGGTATCGATCACCATGGCCCGCTCGGATCCCACGATCAGTCCGGTGTTCAGCAGCGATCCTTCGGTGACCAGCACATAGTTGTTCGCGCCGACTTCGAGCCATTCCGACATTGTTTCTCCGTACCTCCGGCAAAGCAGTGTTCGTTCGTCTAGGCGTCGATTCTACCCACCGGCCCTTGGTTGGGCCTGGGGCCACGCCTGCCGGGCTCCCTGGCCAGCTTGCGAGGGTAGGGAGCGGTAGGGAGTGAAACCCCGTGAGGCCCTTCGGTGACCGGAGCCTCCTGGAACCGTACGCGGTGCCACGCGGCCGCAGCCGGGCACCGCCCGGGCGGGCGATCGCACCCTCAATTCGTCGTGACCCTTGACACACTCCAACTTCTGTCTAATGCTTAAACGAAAGTGCCGCAGAGTCGCGCACTCGAATGGAGTAGTGCATGAACCACCAATTCCCCTCCCCAAACCACCTGCCCTCCCGCCGCAGCATGCTGCTGGCCGGCCTGGGCGCAGCCCTCTCGGCCCCTTTCTTGTCCGCATGTGCAGGCTTCGATACCAGCGGAGCAGCCGCCGGCAGCGGAACCGTCAGTTTCCTGTCCACGCAGTTCACACCTGTCGAGGAAAAGCAGCGCTATGAGCAAGTCCTGAAGAAATCCCTCCGAGTGCCCGTCGCCTATAACGCGGTCGATCCCAGCGTCTTCGCCTCCACGGTGAAAACCCAGACGTCCGCCCAGAACATCCGCACTTCGCTGCTCGGCGGGCTACATGGTGAGCTTGCGCCGCTGGCAGGTTCGCTGGAGAACGTGGACAGCATCCTCTCGGACCTGGCCGGACGCGGGTTCGCCAAGGAGATCCTGGAACTGACCAAGGCGGGCACCTCCTCGGCGAAGTACGTCCCCTGGATGCAGGCAACCTACGTTGTGGCCGTCAACAAGAAGGCCCTCGAATGGCTGCCGTCCGGTGTGGACGTCAACAACCTCAGCTATGAGGACTACCTTGCCTGGGCCAAGGCAGCCAAGCAGGGCGCCGGACGCCCCGTGTTCGGCATGCCGGCCGGCCCCAAGGGCCTGCACCACCGCTTCTACCAGGGATTCCTGCTGCCCAGCTTCACGGGCGGCCAGATCACCACGTTCCGCAGCCCTGACGCCGTGGAGGCATGGAAATACATGCAGGACCTGTGGGACAACATGGTGCCTGCATCCACTAACTTCGATGCCATGCAGGAACCCCTGGGCCGGGGCGAAGTGCTGGTGGCGTGGGACCACGTGGCCCGGCTGATCAAGGCCCCTGCAGACAACCCCGGCGAGTGGCTCATGGTGCCTGCCCCCCAAGGCCCCAAAGGCCGTGGCTACATGCTGATCGTGGCCGGCCTCGCCCTGCCCACGGGTGGAACCGAACGCGAATTGGCCGAGCAGGTGATCCGCGGCCTGTCCGAACCGCTGACCCAGGTGGAAACCCTGCGGCAGAATGCCTTCTTCCCCACCGTCCAGACCGAACTCCCCACGGACCTGGCCGGCGCCATCGCCCTCGAAGCCGGCGCCGTCCGGTTGCAGCAGCGGTCCGAGGGCGCGCTGCTGGCATTGCCGCCAGTGGGCCTGGGAGCCAAGGAGGGTGAGGTGTCCCAGATCTTCAAGAACGTCTTCCAGGAAGTCTGCCTGAACAACCAGGACATCCAGCCTGTCCTGGACCGGCAGGCGAAGGAATTGAACACCATCGTCCAGGAACTCAACGTCCCGTGCTGGGCGCCCGATCCCGTCTCCGCGAAATGCGAGGTAGCGTAATGACCGTCCAAGCGCCCCCGGCTCCCGCCAAAGCCGCCGCCCCCGCGCGGCGCCGCCGCGTCCCGGCCGCGGTCTGGCTGATCGGGCCCTCCGTCCTCTTCATGACCCTCCTCCTGGGCTGGCCTGTGGTGGAAGGCGTCCTGCAAGCCTTCCGGAACGAGCAAGGCTTCACCCTCGAGTTCGTGAACCGCATGGTCCAGGACCCGTACTTCTGGCCGGCCGTGCGCAACACGCTGCTGCTGATCGCTGTGATGATCCCCATCCAGTTCGCCTTCGCCATCACCATGGCGCTGCTCCTGCGCGCCAATCCGCGGCTGAACAAGGTCCACTTCTTTGTCTGGGCCATCCCTTTGGCCCTCAGCGACCTCGCCGCCGGCCTGGTGTGGCTCTCCATCTTCAATGACCGCGGCTACCTGAACTCGGCCCTGTCATGGCTGGGCATCGAGGGTATCTCCTGGCTGGCCTATGACAACCAGACCACGATGTTCATCTGTGTCCTGATCGCAGAACTGTGGCGGGCAACCTCGCTCGTGCTGGTGATCGTCGTCGCAGGCCTGCAGGGCATCCCGAAGGACTACGACGAGGCCGCCCAGGTATTCGGGGCAACATTCTGGCAGCGCCTGCGCCACGTCACCCTGCCTCTCCTGAAACCCAGCCTCCAGGTGGCCCTGATCCTCCGCACCATCCTGGCGTTCCAGACGTTCGCGGTGGCACAGGCCCTGACCGGGCAGAACTTCCCGCTGGTGGTGGGTGAAACCTACCGCTGGTACACGGGGCTGCAGAACCCCAATGTCGCTGCCGCCCTGGCCTTGGTGATCCTGGCTGTGTCAATGCTGACGTCCATCTTCTACCTGCGGGCTCTCCGCGACAAGACCCAGGAAGGCACCCGATGAGCCAGGCAACCGCAGCCAACGCAACAGTCGATACCGCACCGCTGAAGCGCCAGAAACGGAACAGGGTCCTGCTGCAGCTCGCCTGCCTCGCCGTCTCCCTGTTCATGCTGGTCCCCATCTACCTGATCTCCCTGGCGGCGCTGTCCACCCGCGAATCCCTCAATAAGTTCCCGCTGAGCCTGCTGCCCACCAGCTTCTCGTTGGAAACGCTCAACGCGTTCCTTGGCTCCACCGGCGTCTTCGGTGCACTGGGCAACTCGCTGATTGTCGGCGTCGGCACCCTGCTGCTCTCCGCCCTGATCGGCGTCCCGGCCGGTTACGCCCTGGCCCGGTTCGCCTTTCCCGGCAAGGAGCCGTACCAGCTGTTCCTGCTCTTCACCCGCGCCCTGCCCATCGTGGTGTTGTCCGTCCCGCTCGCCAGGCTCTTCCTCACCGTGGACATCTACGACACCACCTACGGCGTAATCCTGCTGCACACCGCACTGGCGCTGCCCACCACCATCCTCATATCCGCCAGCGTGTTCCTTGGCGTCCCGCATGACGTAGAGGAGGCGGCCCGGGTATTCGGCTGCAGCCCGTTCAGCGCCTTCATGCGGGTGGTGATGCCCATGGCCCTTCCCGGCATCGCCGCCGCCTCGATTTTCACGTTCGTGATGTCGTGGAACGAGGTCCTCGGCGCATCGATCCTCACCCTGGACCACCGCACCCTCCCGGCCCAGGTGCTCACCTCGCTGGCCGATTCGCCCCTGGCCTACCGGTTTGCCGGCGGCTTCGCGCTGGTGATCCCGTCCATCATCTTCATCGCCTTCATGCGCCGGTACCTCACCAACATGTGGGGCTCCACCATCCGCTGACCCGGCCAGCCGGGTCCTCCCGGCATCCACAAACTTCCCAGCTTCCAGAATCCCCCAAGGAGCCGATCCCATGGCTGATATCACCATTTCCAACCTCGTCAAGACATACCCAGGCGGCACTGAACGGGCCACCGACGACGTCTCCCTCCACATTGCCGACGGCAGCTTCACGGTGCTCCTGGGCCCGTCCGGCTGCGGCAAGACCACGCTGCTGCGCATGCTGGCCGGGCTTGAACTGCCCGACTCCGGCGCGGTCTCCATCGGCGGGCGCGACGTCACCTACCTGCCGCCGAACAAGCGCAACATCTCCATGGTGTTCCAGTCCTACGCCGTCTTCCCGCACCGCTCCGTCCGTTACAACATCGGCTTCGGGCTGCAGATGGCCAAGGTGCCGAAGGAGCAAATCGACAAGAAAGTCCAGTGGGCTGCGGACCTGCTGCAGCTGACCCCGTACCTGGACCGGCTGCCGGCCAAGCTCTCCGGCGGCCAGCGCCAGAGGGTGGCCGTGGCCCGGGCCATCGTGGTGGACGCGGACGTGCTGCTCATGGATGAGCCGCTGTCCAACCTTGACGCCCTGCTGCGCCTGAACTTCCGGTCGGAGCTGAAGAAGATCGTGCAGGACCTCGGCACCACCACGGTCTACGTCACCCACGACCAAAGCGAGGCACTCTCCCTCGGCGACCAGGTTGCCGTCATGCGCAAGGGCCGGATTGCCCAGCTCGGCGATCCGCTGGATGTCTATGACGCCCCGAGCGACCGCTTCGTGGGCGGCTTCATCGGCTCCCCGCCCATGAACTTCGTGGATGCCGCAGTGACCCCTGACGGCGAACTGGTGGTCGGGGATCAGCGGCTCATGGCGCCGTCCCTGCTCCGGTCCTTCGGGAACCACAACATCGTCCTGGGTGTCCGGGCCGAAAACGTGTCCGTGGCCAAGGACCGCGAGTCCGGGTACATCGCCGCCACGGTGCTGGTGGTGGAACCTATGGGCTCCACCATCCTGCTCACTGTGGACGTGGAGGGCCAGACCCTCAAGGTCCAGGCCCCGCCGAGCTTTCGGACCGCACCGCACCAGACCATCTGGCTGGGCTTCTCCCCCAACACGATGCGCTTCTACGACCGGGAAACCTCAATGGCACTGGAGGCCAACTAAATGAACGCCCACCCCAACGTCAGCACCGACGAGCTCCGCGCTGCGGCGATGGAAGTGCTCCGGCGCAACGACCTGGGCACCATGACGACGGCGGCGCCGGACCTTTATCCCCACATGTGGAGTTGGGATGCGGCGTTCGTCGCGATCGGCCTCGCCAGGGTGAGCGTACCCCGCGCCATCACCGAACTGCGGACCCTGCTGGCCGCGCAGTGGTCCAGCGGAATGATCCCCCATATTGTGTTCAGCGACGACGAAGAGCGCTACTTCCCGGGCTTCGACCGCTGGGGCACAGCCACCGCCGAGGCACTCCCGGAGGGTGTCAAGAGCAGCGGCATCTGCCAGCCGCCCGTACACGTGATTGCCCTCCAGCACATCCTGGACCGGGGCCGGGAGAACGGCGGCAGCGACCAGGCGGCGGCCGAAGAATTCCTTCGCGAGTCCTTCGACGGCTGGCTGGCCTGGCACCGCTGGCTGGCCGAGGTCCGCGATCCGGACGGGGTGGGCCTGGTGGAGATCCACCACGGCTGGGAATCGGGCTTTGACAACTCACCACGCTGGGACGGCCCGTATGCGGCCATCCAGCCCGGCGAGCTGGAGCCCTTCACGCGCCGGGACACCCTCCATGTGGCGGATCTTAGGGAGCGCCCGGACGATGCCGAGTACGCAAAGTACCTGTGGCTGGTCCAGCAGATGGCGTCAGTGGGCTTTGATGACCAGGCCGTCCAGGAGATCGTGGACTTCCGGGTTCGGGACGTTTTCTTCTCCGGAATCATGGCAGCATCCACCGAGGTCCTGGCCACCCTGGCCCAGGAGATCGGCCGCCCCGAGGCCGCTGAGCTGCGTGAAATGGCCGCGCGCTTCCGTCGCGGTGTGGCATCCACCGTGGATCCGGAAACGGGATTGGCAAGGGACTACGATGTCCTGGCCGGTAAGTGGATTTCCACCGAAACGGTCTCCGGTTTCGCGCCGCTGGTGGCCGGCGGCGACCCCGCACTCCTGGCCAGCCAACGCGAACTGCTGCTGGGCAAGGACTGGATGGGGTTTCCCGGCATGAAGTTTGCCCTGCCGCCGTCCACCTCGCCCGCCAGCGCGGCGTTCAGGCCCCGGACGTACTGGCGCGGCCCGGTCTGGCCGTTCCTGAACCTGCTGCTGGGCTGGGCCAGCGCCCGCGACGGGCAGCGGGACCTCTACGAGGCTCTGCGCACCGAGTCCCTGCAGCAGCTGTCCGACCTCACGTTCGCCGAATACTATGAGCCGTTCACGGCGGAGCCCTTGGGCAGCCTGGCCCAGGCATGGACGGCGGCGGCTGCCCTGGAATGGCTGGGCCGCCCGTGACCACAGTGCTGGTGGCGTGTGACAAGTTCAAGGGCAGCCTTACGGCCGCCGAAGTCTGCGCGGCAGTGGCCTCAGGCATCAAAAGGGCCCGTCCCGGGACGGACGTGGTGGCGCTTCCCATAGCCGACGGCGGTGACGGCACCGTTGCGGTGGCGCTGAACGCGGGTTTTGAGGAAATAACGACGACGGTCACGGGACCGGGCGCGCAGCGGGTGGAATCCTCATTTGCCTTGAACCGCAACGACGGTACGGCCGTTGTGGAAATGGCCCGGGCGTCGGGGCTGCTTCAGCTTCCCGGAGGGGTACCGGATCCGCTGTTCGCCACCACGTTCGGCACCGGCGAGCTGGTCCGGGCGGCCCTTGATGCGGGTGCCCGGACCATTGTCCTGGCCGTTGGCGGCAGTGCAACCACGGACGGTGGCGCGGGTTTCCTGCAGGCGCTCGGCGCCACCCTCTCGCGGGCTGACGGGTCCCCGCTGGAACGCGGTGGCTCGGCACTGGCCGGCCTGGCCGCCGTCGGCCTTGACACGCTTGATCCGCGGCTGGCCGGCTGCCGGATCATCCTGGCCGCGGATGTGGACAATCCGCTCCTGGGTCCCAACGGGGCCGCCGCCGTCTATGCGCCGCAAAAGGGCGCTACCGCGGCGGACGTGGAACTGCTGGAAGAGGGACTCAGGCACTACGTGCAGGTCCTGCAGGCAGCCGGGGTTCCCGCAGGGGCCGAGGACGTGCCGGGCGCCGGGGCAGCCGGCGGCCTGGGCTTCGCCGCCCAAAGCATCCTGGGTGCCACCACCAGGGCGGGGATCGACGTCGTAATGGACATCGCGGGGTACCGCCATGCCCTGGCGGCCCTGACCGGCGCCGACCTGGTGGTGACCGGGGAGGGCTGCCTTGATGAACAGACCCTCAACGGCAAGGCGGTGGCGGGCGTCGCCCAGGCGGCGTGGGAAGCGGGTGTTCCCACCGTGGCAGTGTGCGGGCAGCGACGCCTGGGACGCAGCGAGCTGGCCCAAAAGGGCATCAGCCAGGCTTACGCCCTCACCGAGCGTGAACCGGATGTTGCCCGCTGCATGGCGCAGGCCGCGGCCCTGCTGGAGGACTCCGCTGAGCAGCTCGCGCGGGACTGGATCAGGGCACACGCTTCCTTCCCGGTATGAAGTAAGTTGTTTTGAGGAAAAACGGGAGGACGACATGACGGTGGAACGGGTGCCGGCGAGCCTGGGCGGGGCGACCTCCCACGGGCACCTCCTGGAGCTGATCCGGTCCACCGGCGGGTTGTCCCGCCAGCAGTTGCTGGCCGCCACCGGCATGTCCCGCGCCACCTTGTACGAGCGGCTGGAGAGCCTGCTGCGCCGTGGATTCATCTACGAGGCCGAATCCTTGGAGGCCACGGGCGGACGCCGCTCGCGCAAGATCCGGTTCGATGACCGGGGCCGGGTGGTGCTGACCATCGCCCTTGGCCAGACGCATGCCACGGTGTGTGTCACGGATATCCGCGGCGAGGCCTTGCGCTCGATCACCAGCACCCAGGACATCAGTGGCCCGGCCGGGTCCGTGCTGGCGCCCCTCATTGACGCGGGGAAGGCCCTGCTGGCCCAGGGGTCCGGCGAGGTTTTGGTGGGGGTGGGCGTCAGCCTGCCCACACCGGTTGAGGCGGAGACGGGCTTCGTTGCGCACGCCACCACCATCCCCGGCTGGCCCCGCGACGCCGTGGCACGGGCGGTAACGGGCGCCTGGAATGTGCCCTTCGCCGTCGAAAATGATGCCCGGGCGGCCGCGCTGGGCGAACGCGTCAGCGACGCGGAAACAGTTGTGTACGTCAAAGTGGGAACGGGCATCGGCTGCGGCATAGTGGTGGAAGGGTCCATCCTGCGCGGAGCCCGCGGCGCGGCCGGCGACATCGGGCACATCCGGATGGCGGAGGATGGTCCGCTGTGCCGGTGCGGCCGCCACGGCTGCCTGGCCGCGTACAGCTCGGGCCGCGCAATTGCCGAGCGCCTGGGCGGGCACGGGCCTTCCAGCCTCAATGCGCTCAGCGAGGCCGGCCGTGCCGGGGATCCCGCCGTCACGCCGGCACTGACCTCCGCCGCACGTGTGCTGGGCCTGGCGCTGTCCGCCACCATCACCACGCTGAATCCGGACCGGCTGGTCATCGGCGGCATCATCGGCGCGGTCCCGGCCTTCGTCGAACAGGTCAGCGCCACGGTGATGTCCACAGTGGTGGAGCGCATCGCGGACGGGCTGGCCATCGAGGCCGGCGATCCCGGGGACGGTTCCGCGTCGCAGGGCCTGGTCACCCTGGTGATGCGAAAGGTCTTCTCCCCCGGGGCGATCGACGCCGGAACCCATGAGGCAGGCGCGGGCACCAATGTGACTGCTTTGGCTTAGGCTCCGTTCATAGAGAGCAGGGTGTGCGACGGCGGCACTTGCCGCCTCCGCATGCTCACCCCATCGCATCATCCGCCACGCATCCACCCCGGCCGGACCAGTAACGGCGCAGTAACGCGCGCCTGATGGACTCATACCTGTGGTTCCCCCGCGTGTGAGGCCGGTGTGATGAGGCAGCCCTGGAGTTCGGTCCGGATGGCGGGCCTGGCCCTGGACGTGCCGGCCCAGCTTGCCCCGTCGGAGGAGCACGGCATCGAGGGCGGCGCCGCCATCCTTGAGGGCGCCGGCATGCGCCTGACCGTGGATGCCAGCCCCTTCGCCGACCCCCTCACCCGCTACGCGGACAAGCCCGGCTACGAGCATTGGCAGGAGGCTGTGGCCAGCCAATCCGCTGACTTTGTGGTGTTTGAAGAGGAGGGCACCCGCACCGTTGCGGTCGCCATCCCCGGCCGCGCCACCGCCGTCGTCCATCAACCGGCAGACGGTGAAAGGGACGTCGCCCTGCAGATCCTGCGAAGCATCCGTACTGATGAAGGAGAGTCTCATGTCTGAAGAGCAATACCCCGCCGCCCCGTACCTCGCGGCGGTCTCAAACACGGCCGCGGGTGAAGGAAACCCGGGCTTCAGCAAGGTCCAGGCCTACCTTGAGCGGTTCGGCTACCTGGCCGAATCCACCGCACGGGACATCGGCGTCCTGGACGACCCCACCGAAGGAGCCCTGAGGAACTTCCAGGAGTTCTTCCACCTGCCGGTCACCGGCGTGTTCGACGACGCCACCCGGGACGCGATGATGCAGCCCCGCTGCGGGCTTCCGGACATGCGCGGAGACGGCCTGGCCTTCTCCACCGCGTGTGCCTGGGCCGACCGGACCTTGACGTTCGCTTTCGACACCGGAACCGACGACGTCGGCGGCACCGCCGAGTTTGACGCCATCAGGCGCGCCATCCAGACCTGGCAAAACCTGGGCGGACTGACGTTCACCGAGGTGGCCGTCGGTTCCAGCCCGGATATCCGGATCGGATGGCGGCCCGCGGCGGACCCGGACCACTCGATGGTGGGCGGCATCCTGGCCCACGCCGACTTCCCTCCCGGCTGCAGCGTCATCACCAACACGCTGCCCAAGCCCGTGCACTTTGACGACAGCGAGCACGTGTGGAGCGTGGGCGCAGTGGCAAGCGCCTTCGACATCGAAACGGTGGCACTCCACGAACTCGGCCATATCGTGGGCCTCTTGCACTCGAGCGTTGCGAATTCCGTGATGGCACCCACCGTGGCATCCAACTTCACCAAGCGGGCCCTCACCCAGGACGACATCGACGGATACCGGGCGCTGTACCCGGCAGCACCGCAGGCCTGGTCCGGCTGGAACTCCCTGGGCGGCACGCTCACCTCGGACATCTCCGTGGGCAACAACAAGGATGGCCGGCTGGAAGCCTTCGTCCGGGGCACCGACGGGGCTGTGTGGCACCGATGGCAAACCGCGCCCAACGGAAACTGGTCCGGCTGGGCCTCCCTGGGCGGCGTGATCACCACCGAGATCGCCGTGGCCAACAACCAGGACGGCCGGCTGGAAATCTTCGCCCGGGGAACCGACAACGCGCTCTGGCACATGTGGCAGACCACCCCCAACGGCAACTGGTCCGGCTGGAACTCCCTGGGCGGCGTGATCACGGGCCCGCCGGCCACCGGACGCAACGCGGACGGCCGCCTCGAGGTCTTCGCCCGCGGTACCGATGGCGCTGTGTGGCACCGGTGGCAGACTGCGCCCAACGGCAACTGGGCCGGCTGGGCTTCCCTGGGCGGCGTGATCACCTCCGAAATTTCCGTGGGCAGGAACGCCGACCGCCGCCTCGAAATCTTCGCCCGCGGCACGGATAACGCCCTGTGGCACCGGTGGCAGACAGCACCCAACGGCAACTGGGCCGGCTGGCAGTCCCTGGGCGGCGTGCTCACCTCCAACATCACCACCGGCAGCAACGCCGACGGCCGGCTCGAGGTCTTCGTCCGCGGCACGGACAACGC
>NZ_VHIJ01000002.1:45427-165010 GCF_006680095.1 Pseudarthrobacter sp. B4EP4b
GAGGTCTTCGTCCGCGGCACGGACAACGCGCTGTGGCACATGTGGCAGAACAGTCCTTTCCTGACCGAAGAATCCACCGGCGCTTCCGGCGCTGCCGCCATGGCGGAGGAGGCAGGCGCGGACGCGGCCTCCGCGGCAGTGGTCCCCGAAACGGTGGACATGCCAACCGGCACCATGGCCGGGAGCGTGACAACCAACGGCCACAAGCAGCCCGCAGCAGCGGTCATGCCCACCGGGGCTATGGACGCTCCAGCCAAGGAGTCCGCGGGCAGGCCCGGCACGCCCGAGAAGGAAGGCGGCATGCCGGCCCTGGGCATGTCCGTCAGCGCCTGAGCAGGCGGGCGGCAGGAACCGTAAGGTACGACGGCGGCGCGCGGCCGCCGTCGTACGTCACCTCTGACGCACCCCGGGATGGCCCGCCGCGGCCGGCAGAAAAAGCAACACCAGGAAATGGACATGGCATGAACAGCACCGACCGCCCCTCCCCGGAAGCAACACCTGACGAAGAGCAGTTGCTGGCTTCGCTGCGGCAGTTCATCAGGACCAAAGGCGCCGACTACCTCGAGGACCCCAACATCTCCTCGATCGGTGTGGGCCACAAAGTGGTTGACGGCAAGCAAACAGGCGAGATTGCCCTCCAGTTCACGGTGGGTGAGAAGGCGGCGCCGGAAGCCCTGGAGGCCCTCAACACCACCCCCATCCCGGAAGCGATCGTGGTGGACGGGGTTGCCGTGCCCACCGATGTTATTGAGCGGAACTACCGTCCCTCGTTCCGGGCGGTCGCCGAGGTGGAGCCGCCGGCCACCAAAGTCCGGCTCGATCCCATCCGGCCGGGGGTCAGTGTGGGCCACTTCCGGTCCAGCGCCGGCACCATCGGCTGCATCGTGTACGACAGGCACGAGGGGACACCCATGATCCTCAGCAACTGGCATGTGCTGCACGGTGAGTCCGGCGCCCTGGGCGACGCGGTGGTCCAGCCGGGCCCGCACGACGACAACCGCGTCAACGCCAACGGGCTGGGCAAGCTGGTGCGCTCCCACCTGGGTGTCGCCGGAGACTGCGCTGTGGCAACCATCGAGGACCGCGGATTCACTACGGCGATCCAGTCGTTGGACGTGACCCCGGACCAGCTCGGTGAACCCGAAATCGGGGACAAGGTGGTCAAAAGCGGCCGCACCACGGGGGTGACCCATGGCAAGGTGCGCCGGGTGGATGTGATCGCAAAACTGAGTTACGGGTCCGCGGGGACCCACGCCATCGGCGGCTTCGAAATCGGCCCGGACCCGGACAATCCCCCGGCGGACGGGGAAATCAGCCGCGGCGGAGACTCCGGGGCCGCCTGGATTTTCAAGACCCCCGACGGCGGGCTGACCACCGTCTTGGCGGGCCTGCATTTCGGCGGGGAATCGGGCGACAGCCCCGACGAGCACGCCCTGGCCTGCCTGCCCCAATCCGTGTTCGAAAAGCTGGAGATCACCCTCCGTCCGCCTGCAGCAGCTCCTGAGGGCGCCGAGGATGTCCCCGAAGGGTTCGCCAGCGATTTCCTCGGCCCCCACATTGGCCTGCCCACCCTTGCCGCCAGCCTGGACAGTGATGCTGTCCGCCTCGCGGGCTCGGAGATCATCCCGTACACCCACTTTTCACTCTCGATGAGCAAGTCCCGGCGGTTTGCCCGCTGGGTGGCGTGGAACATCGACGGCGCCGGCTTGGTAAAACTCAGCCGGACCGGCATCAATTTCATCAAGGACCCCCGCGTCCCGGCCGACGTCCAGACCGGCGACGAGCTGTACAGCGGCAACCGGCTGGACCGTGGGCACATCGCCCGCCGGGCCGATCTGGTCTGGGGACAGCCCGACGAGGCGGCCCGGGCCAACAAGGACTCGTTCTACTTCACCAACATCACCCCGCAGATGGACGATTTCAACCAAAGCAGCAAGAACGGGGTCTGGGGAAAGATTGAGGACGCGGTGTTCGCGGACGTCGACGTCGAGGATCTCAAAGTCAGTGTGTTCGGCGGCCCGGTCCTCCAGGACGATGACCGCGCTTACCGGGGCACCCGCCTGCCTCGCGAGTACTGGAAGATCATCGCGTTCGTGGAGCAGGGACAGCTCAAGAGCAGAGCCTTCCTCCTGACCCAGAACCTCATCCAGGTGGAAGCCCTCGAACTCGACGAATTCCGGGTTTTCCAGGTTGCCGTGACCGAAATCGAGGAACGGACCAGCCTGCAGTTCGCGGACACGCTGCGGCAGGCTGACACGCTCGTGGTCCCGGAGTCGGTGGGTGACCGGCGGCCGCTGGAGGATCCGTCTGACATCCAGTGGTGAGTACATCCGGTGGTGAGTAACCAGGGGCAGGCCCTTCGCCTACTGGATGTCTGCCTCCGGGGGCGGGAGCCGGTATCCCAGGTCCTCGTCCACGGACTGCACGCCGTGCACGGATTTCAGGGCGGGCAGGCTGTCATCCTCAGCGGACCCGGTGATGAAGCCCATCTGCAGCACCTGCTCCACCTGCATGCCGCGGGCGCGCAGGGCGTCCGCGACATCGGCGATGGCGGACACATGCTCCGGGTCCACCGTGATGTTAATGTTGACCATGCTTCAGATTATCCTCATCGCAGCGCTGACAGCGGTGTTCACAGCGGGGCGATGACCAGGCCGGAGCCAACGTCCACGGACGGTGCCATCAGCCGGTCGCTTTCCTGGACCAGCGAGGACCAGAGTTCCCGTCCGCGGAAGCCGGTGGCCTGTGCCCAGAGGGCGGCAACTCCCGCAGCATGGGGGGTGGCCATGCTGGTGCCGCTGATGCTCCGGTACCGGGTGGGCATGGGCCAGGACGAGTAGACCTGCCAACCGGGGCCGGCAACGTCTACCTGCCCGCCCCGCACCGGCAGGCTGCGTGCGGAGAAGAAGGCAACATCCAACTGATGGTCCAAAGCGCCCACGGCCATGATAAAGGGGCTGTTGGCCGGCGTGCCCACAAAACCGAAGTTGCCCTGGAGCCGCTTGGCGTTGTTTCCGGCGGCGGCAATGATCAGCGTCCCGGCGTCCAATGCCCGTTCACCTGCCGCCACATACGGCGGGTGGACCTGTGGCACGTCGGCTCCCAGAGACATGGAAATAATGGCGCAGCCGCTGGTCACCGCCCAGTCGATGCCAGCCAGGATCCCGGCGTCGCTGCCTGAACCGGCGTTGCTGAGCACCTTCCCGGCGAAAATTTCCGCTTCGTAGGCCACGCCGTAGCGCGGCCCCGTGGACGGGGACTTGGCGCCGCAGGATGTGCCGATGCAGTGCGTGCCGTGCCCGTGTCCGTCTGTGGCTGGTTCCCCTTGGATGAAGGAACGGGTGGTGATGTTGCGTCCGGCGAAGTCCGGGTGGGTTGAGTCAAAGCCGGTGTCCAGGACGGCCACCTTGACCCCGCGGCCGGAATACTGGGATGAGTGGGCCTGGACCGCCTGCAGCCCCCACGTGAACTGGGCCGTGTCCTGGAAGATGGGCACCGTTGGGGGTGCCGCCACCGCCGCGCCCTGACCGTTTCCGCCGTTAAGGCGGGTGTCCAGGTCCAGGACAGCGTCACGGTAACCCCTCACGTATTCAGCGGGGCCTGCCGGGAGGACGTGGTGGATCAGTTCCGGCGATACGGACAACACTGCCCCCTGCACCGCTTCGGTGGTCTGCAGCGCGCCGATCTGCTCCGGCGCCGCCGAAACCACCGCGATGCCCAGGGAACTGAAGAACGTGGCGTCTGCGCCGCTGGTTTCGGAGACATCCACTTCGCGGTCCTTGAAGTCACGCGAGTCCGCCACGTTGGCCAGTCCTGCCGATTCCAGCACCGAGGACGGGCTGCCCTCTTCCCGGGCAAACACCACGATGAACCGGCCGGTGGTCTCGGCGCCGGAATAGTCCGCCTCCGGGATGGACCCGGACGCGTTCTCGGACGCTGGGAAGGAATTGGGGTTAATCATTTCAGGTCTCCTTTGAGCGGGGGGATGGATGGTTTTAGAGGACCAGTGTCCTGGGGGTCACCGTCAGGCGGAGGCCGGCTTTTTGTCCGAGGAGGCTCCTGGACACGGCGGGAACGGGAATGAATCCCTGCCAGCGGTTCAGGGTGGGGTCGGTGTCCTTCAGCTGGTCCGCATCGCCCGCGTCCCAGTTGCGCAGGGCGCCAGGAATGGTGCTGTTCCACGCTGCCCAGGCCTTGGGCAAGGGCCGGGCCTCAGACGGCGGTTCGATGTCCACCAGCAGTGTGTCCTGCCAGTCCTCGGTCTGCTCCAGGTGGTCGGCAAAGAAGAAGTGCCCGTCCTTTTCGATGATGGACATCAGCGTCAGCTTGAGTGCCTGGCGCAGGCGGGGTACTTCCCTTCCGTCCACGCGCGGGCGTGGGGCCGTGGACGAAAGGAACGTGGTCAACAGCGGGACCGGTGAGTCGATGGGGTCCCCTTCTTTCCAGTGCTCGATCTGGACCGGGCAGAAGTGGGCAGCACTTTGTTCGTGGACCAGGACGGGCAGCCCCCGGATGGCCAGGCCCACGTCGAGTTGGTACTCGACTTCCGGCGGGTCGGCCCTGCCCACGGTGAAGCCCACCAATTCCACCTCAACTTTGAGGTCGCCGAAAAGGAAGCGCTGGAGGTTCTGGTAGCCCTCTTCTGAATTGACGATCCCGTAGCGTCCGCTGTGGCTGCGGTGCACCACCGCCACCACCGCGCCCTTGACGGCGGCATTGTCGATCTGGACCAGCCCGTCGCTGCGGGCACCCACCGCTTTGGAGGACAGGCCCATGGCGACGTCGTAGTCCTCAGGGTTGGAGCCCACCAGGCAGAAGAGTTCGTCCACGGGGAACCCGTCGTCGGGCATCTCGGTGGCATGGAAGCTTTCGCGCGTCCGGATCCGCCGGAGCGCGGGTGGCGTGAGGTATTCGTACATGCGGTCGGGTCCGAAGATGTCTGCCCCCTGGAAGCGTGTGGCGTCCCGGAGTTTCTCGAACAGGCCCAGGCCGACGGCGAACCGGATGCCGCCATGCGGAGTGGCATACGTAAACACCCTGGCCACGTATCTGGCGCCTGCCGCGGGGTCGATCCCGCCGTCGTCGCCGGCCAGGCTTTCGGGGATGACGCGCTGCAGGAGTGAGCGGCAGATGAGTCCGCCCATGGAGTGCGCCACCAGGAAGACTTTGGGGGCACCGGTTTTCTCCAGCACGAGTTTGATCATGCCGAACAGGTCCTTTGCCGCTTCCTCGAACGTGAAGTTTTCGGCCTTCTCATCGAAGGTATCCGCCGCGTCGTCGTAGAAGCGGTGGATCCAGATCGAGGCCGGATTCACGGACTTGGCGTCTGCGCTGTTCAGGAAGGCCCACTGGTCCCCGTGGACCGGCACCTCGTAGTGGTGGTCTGCCACCAGGCGCAGCATGGGCGACTCGAACTGGTGGAATTTTGCCCGTCCGCCGCCGTCGGCACGGACATGGACCGAGCCTTGGCTGAACCCGTAGAAGGGGTCGTCAACAGCACTGTTGATCCCGGAGCCGGTGCCCGCAAACCCGCGGACGTAGATCACCGGGAGCCGGCCGTCGTGAAGGGTGTTTCCCATGGAGAGAGTGCAGCACGGGAGCCGTTACGGCTGCGTTACTGCCTAGGTGGGGTTGAGCGCCGGACGCCCGCCCAGCAGGGAACCGGCGGCCGCAATCAGGCGTTCCGCAACCGGGTGGGCCTGGCGGTCAAGGAGGTCGGCCACGAGGGCGGTGAGGGATCCGGAGGGCAACAGACCCATGTCCTTCTCCAGCTGCTCCCGGTACCGTTCGTAGGCCCGCAGCGCTGCGCCGGGATTTTCGCGCTGCAGTTCCGCCGCAACGAGCCACGAAACGGCACGCTCGTAGAGGGGCTCAATTTCCAGTGTGGCGTGGGCAGCTTCCGCTGCCGTTTCACAGTCACCCGCGGCGAGGGACTTCCGTGCCAGCAGGGCGAGGGCCTGGAAACGCTCCTCCGTCAGGCGGTTCTGTGCGAAGACCACCCAGTCCTCGTACCAGCCGGGGAGGAGTTCGGCGTCGCGCAGTTCATGCAAGAAGGCGGCGCCGTTCCCGGTGTGCCGGTCTTCCTGCAGGGCCTGGATCTGGGACCGGATGCGCTGCACATCAACGTCCACCCGCTCGTCCAGGGACAGCATTGCGCCGCCGTTGACCAGCAGCCCGGGCACCTGGCGGGAAATCAGGTGCACCGTGACGCGCAGGCTTTCCAGTGCCCTGGCGTCAGGGTACTCCGGCCACAACAGGCCGCTGAGATACCCCCGCATGCCTGGTCCATGCACGGCCAGGGCAGCGATCAGCCGTTGCTGGCGTGTTGCAACATGGAGAATTTCGTCGTCCCGGCGGAGCCGCCAGGACCGAAGTAAGTCCAGTTTTAGTTCCCCACAGCCCACGGTGCCCATGGAAACCTGATTTCCGATTTGTCAAAAGGATGAGGCAGGTATGAATGAGCATCCTCAGTACGAACAGTGCTGTCAATAAGCTGCTACCCCCTTCTTCGATAGGGAGAGTGCACTCTCTCCTGCCGGTCAAAAAAGGTGTCATAGGGGGAAAGCAGCTTTACCTCAGGGTTGGAGCAAGTTGCCGTGGGGGTGCCCCAACTGCAGGCGTTCCCTTCGTGGGTCTGACGGTGGTGGTCACAGGCGCCGGCGTGGCGGTCCCTGAACTTGCCGACGACGACGGAGAGCTAGTCGACGGCGACGGCGCGGGCCCGGACGTGGAACCTGTGGTGGGTGGCAGGGTTGCATTGCCGGCGGTGGTGGCCCCGGCCGCTGGGAGCGGGACTGAAATCCCCTTCCTCACTGATCCTTCCGGAGCGTTCGGTTCGGCCACGGATACTTCCAGGTTGGCCTCCCGCACTTGGGTGGTGGTCCATTCCCCGCGCACCACGCACGCTTTACCTGGCTTCAGGATTCCCGTGCAGCCGTTGAAAATGACGCGGAACGCCGTGTTGTTTAGGCCGACGTCGGGCACGCTCACGTCAGAATCAGTGCCGTTGGTGACTTCGATCGACTCAACAGTGCCGGCAACAGCAACGGGGTTGGTCTGCGCGGCCTGGACTATCCAGGTGTCCTCGCCAATCCGCACCCGGTTCTCAACTACCGGCTGTGAGTCCTCGGTATTCCGGGCACCTCCGGATGGACCTGTGCAGGAAGTGAGAACGCCCACGCCAAGAAGGCATGCAACGCACATTTCCATTGCTGGATGTCTCAACTCTTAGCCTCCTGGAACGAATTCGACTCGATATTCCGGATTTTCTTCCAGGATGATTGCCACACCGCTCTCGCGCCGCCAGCCTTCGGGAAGAAGAAAGAATTTGTCAGCGCTCCTGGTGACGAACTTCAACCCCGTATATTTGAAGTGATATTTCGCGTCCGGGTCCGGAATCCTGTCCTCCCGGACCGGGCTCGCCAGAGCCAGTGAGTGGACGCTGTAAACAACCACCGAGGGGCGTTTAGCCAGCTCTCGTTCATATTCGCGGGACCTGCCTGTACCCAGCGCCGCGGCGTAGAGCGAGCAGGCCCAGAACAATGCCAGAACCACCAGCAGCACAGTGCACACGTAGCCGAGTTTCTCCCACATGGGCAGATATCTGAGCCTTTGGCCGCTTGGTGTGGCCAGCCTCCGAAGGACCCAAAAGGCGTAGGAGCTGACCGCAACGCCACTGCCCAGGGCAACCGGTTCAAAGAGGAAAGGGGTGACGAAGGGAGGTTCCTCAAACATCACCCACACGCCAAGCGTGGTGAGAAGAACGCCGCCGGAGAGAATTATCCACGCCCCGAAGAGAATGTACCTATGTACGCCGCCCCGGCCGATGATATTGAGTGTGAGGGCGTGAATTCCAATGCAGACCACACTGATGAGAAGAATGGTTATGGCAGGCACGATAATCGCATCGGCGCTCCGCAGCAGATAGTCCACTGTGGAGTATTCGAGAATGCTTTGATCTATGCCAAAATATGCGGTGCGGGTAGCCGTCATCGTCCAGCCGAACCAAAATGCCAGCGCGGTGGCGACAGTGGTCAAGGGCGCAATAATGGCAAACCACTGAATTATTGAGTGGCTGAGATCCACTCCCGTGGTGGGAGCTGAAGGCGACTTCCGCCGGACAGTGTTGAGCCGGGCGGCTGCAGGCATGGGCGATCCACGGCTGCGCTGCGCGTCCGGCCGGCGTACTGGAACCCTGCCCGAGTTCACTCTTGCTCCTCATGCCTGGTAGGCATTTCGCATTTGCTCACACAGGCCGTTACTGCGGCGTTACTGCATCGGGCGGTGGTTGAGCCCGTCGAAACCGGTGGTTGAGCCCGTCGAACGAGACATTCACTGCACTCTGTCAATCAGTGGCCCGTCGGTCCTGCCGCCGATCAGTTAACTGCTGCCGCACTAGTCCGCTCTGGCTTACGGGCGCTCGTGTGTCTCATAACTAACGACGAGTACTCGATTTTTGCCTGAGGGTTGCAATACATAGTTACGAGAATTGCCCTTGCCACCGCACATCCGGAATTCCGCCGAAAATCTGTGACTGTGCAGATGAGGGGATTGTTCACTGGTTGCGACGTCTCGTTTCTCCAGGGTTTCGAGCGGCACTGTCACCTTGACACTGATTCGATCCTATGGGGCGTCTCGAACGTACAGCCGCGGTCACTCGCGGCATGCCGGGGCGTAGGGCCGAGCCCCTAAGAGCTCCCCCCACTCCTGTTGGGTCAGTATTCGTCCCGCGATCCGACACGCGCGCTCCTCCCACGCCGTCGGCTCGGCGACGATCACTTGAGTGTTCCCGTCAGTCTGTTCGAGTAGGAGCCTGCGCTCGTCCTCCTCTTCGAGGAACGTGCCTTTGCTGGTGAAAGTGTCGGTGCGAAAATTCGCCGACCAATCGCCAAGGTCCCACGTCACCATCGCGCCGTCTGCTCCGGCCGTCACCAGCTCACCGGTCGACCGGAACTCGGCTGCGGTGACCCCGCCCTCGTGAGTGCGAAGATTCTCCGCGACGTTGCCAGTCCCGGTGTTCACCACCACCACGCGGGTGCCGGCTGGGATGGCGATTTGATGGCCGTCAGGACTGAAGTCCGCCACGGTTGGAGTCGCTGGCAATGGGACCGTGATAGGTGGCGTTGCCCCGGAAACATCGACGATGCGGACCGCGAGTAAGCCGTCCCGGAGTGCAATTCGACGGCCGTCCGGGCTGACGGCCAGAAGCCCGTTGCCGGCAATCTGGTCGATCGCCTTTCCCGAGGACGTATCAAACACCATGGTGGGTCCTAATCGACTGGCGTACAGCCGCGAGCCGTCCGGCGCAAACTTAACCGCGCCGAACTGTCCGACCCACCCGGAAGGGCCGGGGTCAGAGCTGTTCACGTCCAGGTCCAATAGCATCGGGTCCCCAGTGCCGGCACGCCAGAGGGCGACGCTCCCGGACGATTCGATCCAGGATGTCGCCTCCAGCGCTGCAAAGAGGAATCCGTCGGTGGAGTATTCAACGTCTGCCGCCGCCTCAGGCAAGCCCTGGTAGGTCTTCAGGCCGGCGCGACCCCCGTTAGCCAGATCGAGCGTTCCCGTTCGTCCACGATCGCAGGGGAGGGCGTTGCAGAGTCCCAACGCCTGGCTGAATGCAACGGTGCCCGAGACAGGGTCGACGGCGGTTGCCGCCACCATTCCTCCGAAGGGTGAGTATTCGCCGAGCTGGGATCGATTGGCGAGATCGAATAGCCGTAAATCGTCGTCACTGTCGATCACTGATGCACGGGTTCCGTTCTTTGCGAGCGACATGCTCGCGGGCGTCACTCCGTCTTCCTGAATGCGGGTGATGCTCGTGACCCGGGGGGCCCGCGCGAACACCCGCACGAGGTTGGTACGTGTCTCGGTGCTGTCCCAGATCTGGATGGCCTCCACCGCGAGCAGCAGCGCTCGATCGAAGTCCGTATCCTCCAGCGCGGTCGCGGCAACGCGCCGCGCCTCTGCGACCGTTGCACGCTCGCCGGCGAGATTTGCCTGGAACCCTGCCACAAGACTCGCCGTGATAGCAACGATCGCGAGAGCCACTGCGCCGGCAGACACCCAGGACAGTCGGCGCACCATGCTGCGCTCCTTACTTAGCTGTCTCTGGGTGGCCGCCAGTCCTGCGGTCTCAGCCGCTGCGCAGGCTTCTAGGAACTCTCGCTCAACCACTGTGAGCGCGGGCTTGACTGCATCCCGCCACTGCTGGGCGGCCGTTTGGCGGCCGCCGCGATAGAGCTCGCCGTTTGGGCGTCCCATCGCATCCCAGGCGGTGGCTGCGGAACCAAGATGCCGCATGATCCGTTGACCCTCGATATCATCGGCGAGCCACTCCTTCAACCGTGGCCATTCCCGTGCAACCGCTTCGTGGGATAGCTGAACCGACTCCTCATCGGTGGTGAGCAGGCGGGCATCGACCAGTCGATCGACGATCTTGGCATGGTCCTCGTCGATTGCGATCCGCGTGCGCTCGATCCGACGGGAAATCACCACACCGTCTGCAGATGCTTCGACGAGACGGAGAAGGATGTCGCGCAGCAGCCGCGCGCCCTCCGGGGAGAGCGCGCCGAAGACCTCTTCCGCGGTCTTCGCGACGGCACCGTCGATCTCACCGGATGCCCGATACCCGTCGACGGTCATGACACGGCCCTCGCGCCGTAACCACACCTGGCGCAGGGCGTGGGACAACAGTGGAAGGTTTCGCCCGTCGGCGTCGCGGATAAGGATCTCGACGAGGCCTGGTTCCAGGATGAGTCCAGCCTGCTCTGCAGGCTTCTCGATCACGGCACGGAGTCCGTCGTGGCTCAGGGCGGTGAGCATGAGCATGTGCGATTGGATGATCTCGGCAAAGCCTTTGTGTTCAGCCAGGTCTCCCAGACGGTCCGCGCGGATGGTGACGACGAGCATTCCGCGTAAAACCTCTCGCGTCAGTGCGTCGAAGAACTTCATGATCTCGGCGGGGTCGTCCGCGGCGAACGCCTGTTCGCATTGATCGACGATGAGCAGCGAATCCCCGGGGCGTCGAACTACGTCTCGAAGGGCCTCGAGAGGACGCTCGCCGGGCGTTACTATGATGACCTGCGTGCCGCGTGCGGTGAACTGGGCGCCTATCCCGGCCCTAACGAATGAGGACTTGCCGACGCCCGACGCGCCCGCGATGAGGAGCACGCCGTGTTCATCAAGGGCCCGCAGTCCTCCGGTCAGCTCCTGCTCGCGACCGAAGTACCACTCGGCATCCGTCACGCCCGCGGGAGGCAGGCCGAAGTACGGACACTCGGAGCTCCCGGCCCGGAATACCTGGTCGGACAGTAACGAGGGATCCTGCCTGAGAATGGCCTGCTCCAGCTCGGCGAGCTCTGTGCACGGATCCAGTCCAAGATCGGCAACAAGGAGTCCCCGCGCCCTGCGCACGGTGGCTATCGCCTCCGCTTGCCGGCCCTGGCGGTACTGCGCCACACTCAGCATGACCCATCGCCGCTCGCGCAGTGGAGCTTCGGCTACGCGGGTGCGCGCTAAGGCGGCGACCTCCTGAACCTCGCCGGCTTGCAGCCGTGCATCGAGGAGTAGCTCCTCGGCCCCGAGGCGGATCTCCTCAAGACGGCCGGAGGCGATCTGAGCCGGCCCCCAGTCGATGAGTTCGACGAACGCCTCACCCCTCCACAGCGCGAGGGCCTCCGAGTATGAGTATGCGGCACGTTCCGGCTCACCAAGCTTCAGCTGTTGGGAACCCCGACTGACGAGCCGCTCGAACTGGTCGGCGTCGACCTCGATATGGTCCGTGGTCAGCCGATACCCGAACGGGGTCGTTTCGATCCGTGCAGGCGCGATGAGCCGACGCAACCGCATGATGCAACCCGGAATCACCTTCGACCATGAGGCCGGCAGGTCATCGCCCCAGAGCGCCTCGGCGAGTGATTCGACCGACAAAGATGCGCCCAAGCGGACCATGAGCGCACCCAACACCACACGATCGCGCGGTGCCAACGGAATCCGATCGTCATCGAGCGTCAGCGCTCCAAGAACGCGTACCTCCATGAGGCCACCTTCCGCCCTGACCCCACATCCGTCAAGACGGCTGATATCGGGACGATACCGCGTTTTTGGGCGCCGGTATCCTGCTGATACCGGAGTGTTCTTCACTGGTGGAAACAGCCACGGCGCTGCATGGATCGAAGTAAAGGACTTGACATGTGGACTTCAAACCGGCCCTCCCGCGCCACTCACGGCGGGCGCTCACACCCGATCGGTGTCGCCGTCGCAGTGCTGGGGTGCATTGGCCTCTCGGCGTGCACCGCCGCCGAGGCGCCCTCCCCCGCATCGACTACGGAGGCTCGCACGGTCGCACCGTTCCCGGAGAGCGGCGTCATCGACGCCGGCACCTACCTCGTGACCGGCTACCCGGTGCCCTTCGAGATCACCGTCCCAGACGGCTGGGTGACGTACGACGGTTCGGGCCTGGGCAAGGACGACCCGGATCTACCGGATGAATGGGATGTCGCCGTGACTTTTTGGCCCGCCACCCATGTCCCGACGGACGCATGCGCCTGGAGAGGCGCGCTCGTCCAGGTGGATCCGACGGCTAAGGCGTTCGTCGATGCGATGACGGCGCAGGCGTCAACGGTAAGCACCCCTCCCGTCAAGGTCATGGTGGGCGACTACTCCGGCTTCGAGTTCGACCACGCCGTCGAGAGCGACGTCGACATCACCGACTGCGACGGCGGCATGTTATGCATCAACTCGAATTTGGCGCAGGACTGCGACGGACGCGGGTACCGAAATGTGGGCGAGCACGACACCTACCGAGCGGTCGACCTGAACGGTGAGTGCGCCGTGATCGTGCTGGGCCAACCCCACGGATCGATCGATCCGGCACTGACGAGAGAGGCACGCGCCATCTTCGACTCAATTGTGTTCAGGTCCGACAAGTGACCGGCTGATGCGATAGGCGATCCGGCCTGCGGGCGCCGGCTCCTTCTCTGAACCCACCTGGTGTCTCATAGCCTCGGTGTTTCGAAAACGCTAGGGATACGAGACGTCGTAAGTGTTCGATTGAATTGGCCGAAAACGTTGACCCCGGTCCCCGGTGACCACATTGGTCGTTGCGGTACTTTCGGTCCCCCGTCTGAGGGCATTCGGCGCTGGGAAGCACGCATGGGCTCAAGCAACATCCTGACATCCAAGCGCTCGGCGTGCTCCCATGGAAAAAATCTCCCGTGAAGAAACCGGAACCAGCGGAGTAGGTCGTAGGCATAATGTGCAAGTCGACGACGAACAGTCAGACACGGCAAGTTCTCTCGGGAACGACGTCACCACCTCATACTCGGCATACGGGCGAGTCATGGTCGCGGCAAGAGCCTTGCGCACTCCCCTGACCGGTGTACGAGTAGAGATTGCGAGGCGCGTCCGGGCATCGGTTGCCTCCGGTGGTTGAGCCTCTCGTGTCTATCGGCGGAACCGGCCTGGCGTCCACAGCCCCCGCATTGGTCAGGCCACGCAAAGTCATAGGCCCGTCGCAGACTCGGTGGTCGAAGGTGAGCGTCAGCTCGCTGACTTTCCGGACGGCAGCTCTCCGTTCGCCGCCCACGGCTTGTCGATGATCCGGCCGACGCCGAGGATGGCCACCTCCGGGTGGTTGATGATCGCCGCCGACCCGCCCACGCCCAACACTCCGTAGTTGTTCAGTGTGAACGTGCCGCTGCCCGGTTCGGTGGGGGTTGCCTTGCCCTGGCGCGCGACGTCGGTCAGCCGCCGGATCTCCGCGTCCAACTCCCGGGCACTCAGCTTCTCCGCTTCCCGGACCGACGGGACCACGAGACCCGATCGGTCTGGGCGGCGATGCCGAGGTTGATCCCGTCGAACGAGACGATCTCCTTGGACCCGTCGGCCGAGGTTTCGATCGGGTGTTCAGCTCCGGTACTTCTTCAGCCCCGCGGTGACAAAGCGGCAATAAACGCGAGCAGGCCAGGTACCTCGGAAACGTGGTGGGGTTAGATGTCCGCCCGTCAAACTCATCCAGTACGAACCGGTGGTGAACTTGCCCCTTTCGCATCTTCTCCGGCCGGCGGCAGCGCCGGCTTGCGCGAGAGCAGGTCGCGGATGAGCCGTTCGCAGGGCTTCTCCACGAACCTATAGCCAACCGCTGCAATTCCTGCGGCCGCGATGAGGGTGGGCGGGACGATCCACCAGGGCAGGGTTTGTGCGCCCTCTCCTATCAGAAGGCCGGCGAAGCCCAGGACAAGGTAGTGGACCATGTAGAAGGAGAACGAGCGGTCTCCGAGCTTGACCAGACGCGGGTTCGTCAGGAGGCGGCTGGCGCCGGCGAGCTCGCGCGTGGCCGAGGTCCAAATCAGGACGAGGATAGCGGGCAGCAGGAGGGCACTGCTGACCCACGACAGCGCCATGTGGAAGAAATCGGCAACGAATACCAGTGCGACGCCCGCGGTGATGGTCGCTGGGGCCGCGAGCTGACAGGCGCGTGAAGGAATATATCCGGCTTTCAGGAGCAGGGCCAGGGCAACGCCGATGATGAACTCAGACAACCGGTACGGGGGGAAGTAGTAGGTGAGGAAATGAGCCGCAGATGCACTGACGTTCACGCCGATGGTGAGCTGCAAAATCAGTCCCATTACCGGTTGAAGGACTGCAAGGAACACTATGGAGCCGACAAGTTGCCGGGTGCTGAAGCGCCGCATCACACTCACGATGGCCGGCAGCAGCAGGTAGAAAAACGCCTCAGCGGAGAGAGACCACGCGACAGGGTTGAAAGACAACGCCGCTGGTAGCCACCACGCTTGGGTAAAGGTAAGGCTTTGAAGGAAAAATACGGGGCTCGAATTCGGTGCCACGGGCACAAACGCGGCGACTGCCAGGGTCATTGCGTTGAGAGGAAACAGCTTCGCGAAGCGGTCTCGCAGGAACACGACCGAACCCTTGCCCTCGGTGTGAGCCCACGTCAGTACGAAGCCGGAGAGCATAAAGAAGAAGCTCACACCCACGAAGCCCAGGTCTACGACTGGAAGCTGGTACCGACCGAAACCATGCATGAGTGCCACCGCGGCAGCTGCAAAGAACCGCAGGCTTGTCAGCGAGTGAAGCCGCCTCGTGGGCTCCTGTCGCTGCAAGCTTTCAGTCATGCCGGGTTACCTCGTCCTCGAAAACATCTCCTTTCCCCATCCCACACTGTCCATGGGGAGTTCGCTGCAAACTTTGACTAATCTTTTGCGAATCCTTGGCCGATTCGAGGGATTCGGCCTTGAAGGGTGGAGAACCGCGAACTCGTCCGGCATTCCCCGGCACCTACCAGCCCCAGGTGACAACACTCTCAGGATCATCATCAACAAAGCGTTCCAATCATGCCCAGGGACCAGCAGGCCAGCACACCCACATCCTGCAACAGGAAAGGGCTACGAAAAAGGTAACGAGCGTTCGAGTTAAACCAACATCAACGGCGAGAGGGTTTGGGTTAAACCACCATCACGTGATGGAGGGTTTGGGTTAAGGCGACATCGAGTGAGCGAGGGTTTGGGTTAAAGCGACATTAAGTGAGAGAGCGTCGGTGGGTGCTTGGATTAGATGTCAGCCAGGAGGCTGTTCGGGTTTTCGATGGCGTCGGCTACGAAGCGGAGGAAGCCGGCTGCGGTGCCGCCGTCGCAGACGCGGTGGTCGAACGTGAGGGTCAGCTCGGTGACCTTGCGGACCGCCAGCTCGCCATTCACCACCCACGGCTTGTCGATGATCCTGCCGACGCCGAGGATGGCCACCTCCGGGTGATTGATGATCGCCGCCGAGCCGTCCACGCCGAACACTCCATAGTTGTTCAGCGTGAACGTCCCGCTGCCCAGTTCGGTGGGTGTTGCCTTGCCCTGGCGCGCGACGTCGGTCAGCCGGCGGATCTCCGCGTCCAGTTCCCTGGCGGTCAGCTTCTCCGCGGCGCGGACTGACGGGACCACCAGGCCGCGGTCGGTCTGGGCAGCGATGCCGAGGTTGATCCCGTCGAACGAGACAATCTCCTGCGACCCGTCGGACGCCGTTTCGATCCGGGTGTTCAGCTCCGGATACTTCTTGAGCCCGGCCGTCACGAAGCGGGCAATGAACGGGAGCAACCCCGGCACCTCAGAGCTGGCAGCTTTGAGTTCCTTCCGAAGCTCGACGAGCGCCGTGGCGTCGACGTCCACCCACACGGTTGCCTCGGGGATCTCCGAGCGGCTGCGTGTCATGTTCGCGGCAACGGCCTTGCGCACTCCCTTCACGGGTGTCCGGGAGGAGATGGCCAGGCCGGTGCGGGGGTCTAGGCCCTGGGTTTCGACAGGCTCAACCGACGGCTGCGGTTTGGTTTCGACAGGCTCAACCGACGGGGCACTAATTGCTGCCTCGACATCCTTGCGCATGATGAGGCCGCCCTCGCCCGAGCCGGGGAGATCGCCGAGGTCGACGCCGTGCTCCCGTGCCATACGACGAACCAGAGGGGATATCACTGCCCCGAGCTTGCCCGGGACGCGGGTGCGCAGGAGGGAGAGGTCGTCGAGCTCCTTCGTTTCGGCAGATGGGGCTTCCGAAGGCTCAGCCACGGCAACAGATGATTTGCGAGCGCGGGTGCGCTTGGCAACGCCATGGCCGCCCGGAGTGCCGTACCCGATCAACACGTTGCCGGAACCCGCCTTCTCCTCTTCCCGGTAGGCCTCAGCCTCAGGATGTGCGTCGGCAGCGGAATCCGTCGATTCGCCCAGCTCCGTTTCGACAGGCTCAACCACCGGTTCGGCCGGCTCCGGAGCTGCGGCAGGCTCACCCGTAGAAACAGGCGTCACCGAGATCAGCGGCTTCCCCACATCCAGCGTCTCCCCCGGCTGCCCGTGCAGCTCCGCCACAATGCCGGCATATGGCGACGGCACCTCAACCGTGGACTTCGCGGTCTCCACCTCGGCAATCGGCTGGTCCACGGAAATCGTGTCCCCCACCGAAACGTGCCAGGACACCAGCTCGGCCTCGGTCAGCCCCTCGCCCAGGTCCGGCAACAAAAACACGCGCGCTTCACTCATAATCAGTTCTCCCACTGCAGGTCGTCGACGGCGTCGAGGATGCGGTCCACGCCGGGCAGGTAGTACTTCTCAAGCTTGGGCGCCGGGTACGGGATGTCGAACCCGGTGACGCGGCGGATGGGGGCGGCCAGGTAGTGGAAGCAGCGCTCCTGCACCCGGGCCACAATCTCCGAGGACACGGACGCGAAGCCGTGCGCCTCGGCGATCACCACGGCCCGGCCGGTCTTCCGCACCGACTCGCACACGGTGGCGTCGTCGAACGGCACAATCGTCCGCACGTCGATCACTTCCAGCGAGCGCCCTTCCAAAGCGGCCGCCTCGGCGGCCGCAAGCGCGGTGGGGACGGATGGACCATACGCAATCAACGTCGCGTCAGTGCCGGGACGCGCGACGGCGGCGCGCCCCTCGGTGGTGCGGCCCGCCGTCGTGCCTTCCACGTAAGAGGACCGCAGCTCAGCCAGGTCCACCAGGTCCTTGGACCAGTAGAGCTTCTTGGGCTCCATAAACACCACGGGATCGTCCGAGTCGATGGCCTCGCGGAGCATCCGGTACCCGTCCGCCACGGTGGCCGGCGTGAACACCTTCAGCCCGGCGGTGTGGGCGTAGTAGGCCTCGGAGGAATCGCAGTGGTGCTCCACTCCCCCGATCCCGCCGCCGTACGGAACCCGGATCACCATGGGCAGCTTCACTGCCCCGCGGGTCCGGTTGTGCATCTTGGCCACGTGGCTGACGATCTGCTCGAACGCCGGGTAGGCGAACGCGTCGAACTGCATCTCGATCACCGGGCGCATCCCGTTGATGGCCATGCCCACGGCCATGCCCACAATGCCGGACTCGGCCAGCGGAGTGTCGAAGCAGCGCTGCTCCCCGAACGTGGCGGTGAGCCCGTCGGTAATCCGGAACACCCCGCCCAGCGTCCCCACGTCCTCGCCGAACACCAGGACGGACGGGTCGGCCTGCATCGCGTCAACCAAAGCGGTGTTCAAAGACTTGGCAAGGGTGACCGGCTGCGGGCCGGCAGCCTCGGCAGACGCGGCGGCGGAGGCGGCTGCCCGGGCGGTAGCCGCGGAAACGTTGCCGTTGGCTTCGGACGAGGTGGTGATGGTGGGGCTCATTTGCCGGCCTCCTCGGTAGATGCTGCGTCGCGGGCGAGTTCGTCGGCGAGCAGGGCGGACTGTTCCTTCAACTGCGGCGTTTGCTTGGCGAAGACGTGGCGGAAGAGCTCCTGCGGGTCCACCGGCACGTCCTCGCTGAGACCTTCACGCAGCTGGGTGGCCACCGCTTCGGCGTGCGAAGCAATCCGCGCCTCAACAGAATCGTCCAGGAGGCCGCGGTCCGTCAGGTAGGCGCGCATCCGGTTCACCGGGTCCTTCGCCCGCCATTCGGCAACTTCAGCGCTCTCCCGGTAGCGGGTGTCGTCGTCGGCATTGGTGTGGGCCTGCATGCGGTACGTGTTGGCCTCCACCAGCAGGGGGCCGGAGCCTTCCCGGGCCAGTTTCACGGCCCGGTCCAGGACCGCAAGGAGCGCCACCACGTCGTTGCCGTCCACGCGTTCGCCGGCCATGCCGTAGCCCACGGCCTTGTGCGCGAGCGACGGCGCCACGGACTGGTGTGCCAGCGGCACCGAGATGGCGTACTTGTTGTTCTGGACGAAGAAGATGACGGGCAGGTGGAAGACGGCGGCGAAGTTCAGGGCTTCGTGGAAGTCGCCTTCGCTGGTGGCGCCGTCGCCGCACATGGCCAGCACCACGGTGTCCTCGCCGCGGAGCTTGGCGGCGTGGGCCACGCCCACGGCGTGCAGCAGCTGGGTGGTCAGCGGCGTGCACTGGATGCCCACCTTGTGCTTGAGGGGATCGAACCCGCCGTGCCAGTCGCCGCGGAAGATGGTCATCACCTGCACGGGGTCCACGCCGCGGGTCATCACGGCCACGGCGTCGCGGTAGGTGGGGAACATCCAGTCGCCCTCGGAGAGGCACAGGGCAGCGGCTACCTGGCAGGCTTCCTGGCCGTGGCTGGACGGGTACACGGCCATGCGGCCCTGCCGGACCAGTGCCGAGTTCTGGTCATTGACGCGGCGGCCGACGACGAGCTGCTCGTACGCTGCCAGCAGTTCCTCATCGCCGGGCAAGGGGTACTCGTGGCCGGGTTCGGTGCCCTGTTCAGCTTCGGGCTTGAGCCTGCCGTCCGGGTCCACCATCTCGATCTGGTGCCGGGCCGGGAGCATGTAGTCCTCGGCGGTGATGCCGAACTTCTTGGCGGCCTCGGTGAGGGCATCCTCTGCCGGCACCGGGCTGGCATGCTCGCGCGCGGTGTGGTCTGCGGAGATCGTCATTGTTCCGTCCTTCTGTTGCCACTATTCCTTCCCAGTATCTGCCCGCAGCAGGTTTCGTATCCAGCATCTGGAGGAATCGTGGAGAAGCTGCTTGATTCTGCCTTCGCCGGGAGACGAATTGTAACTGTGAGCCAGCTTACTGACGCTGGCCATGGACAAATTGGAAATGAAGGGGGCAAACATGGATGTACAGGGGGTTGTTCTTTGGGTCTGCGGACCCGAGGGCGGAGGATAATGGCATAGACGGCCCGAAGGAGCGACGCGCATGAGCAGCTATGACTTGGAGACGGAGAGCCACCAGGCCCTTGCGGTGGAACCTGTTCCGGACGGGCACGCCGGCTCATCGATGGATGCTGCGGCGGAGCTGTTCAAGGCCGTGGCACACCCGGCCCGGGCGCAGATCCTGGAGCTGCTCACCCAGGGTGAGTGCACTATCCCGGAACTGTGCGACGGCACGGGGCTGAAGCCCTCGCACTTGTCCCGGCACCTGACCCAGATGCGCGGGCAGCACCTAATCAAGTGCCTCCGGTCCAGTGGCCGGCTGGTTTATCGACTGGCCTACCCGGAAGCCGCCGAGCTGCTGGTTGCTGCGAGGTCAGTGCTTCAAGCTCGCACGGGGGAAGCGGTCAGTTCCCTGGGCCCCACGCCGGAAGTGCAACCGTTCACGTCCCTGTGGGGCGAGCGGTTTTCGGCGCCGGAAGCCGCACTCGTTTCGCGTTCGGTGATCGCGGACGCGTGCCAGGCGATGGCTGCGCGGACCGGTTGCAGCCCGGAGGCGGCAGCCGGCCGGCTCATCACGGTTGCCCGCACCTGCAGAATCACGCTCCTGGAAGCCGCGCTCGAGGAACTTCGCACAGGCGAAGACAGCAGCGACGACTACTTGCAGGTCCCCGGACAGGCCTGACTGTCCGCCCCGGGCCCGTCGCGGCCAATCCTTCTTTCGGACCATGCCCGGGCCTTGACAAAAAATTGCGTTGACCTCTGGCCTGCCTCAGGACGAGACTTTTTAAGTGAGTTGACGAAAACGTCAATTCGTCCAAATTATTGAGTTTCTTCTCCTGTTGATCACAGGCAGAAGGCTTCGCACCAAGTGGCAGGGGTTGCCCTTATTGGGGGTTCTTGGAGCGGGGATGGACGCGGAGGGGACAACGAGGTTTCCTCCGCCTTTCCATCACCTTTCGCGGTCACCGTAGCTGCGGAAGATGGGGCGGTGGAAACAAGCGCCTCGGCTTGCGGGGCCGGGGCGGCATTTCATACACGGGAATCACAATGGGTGGGAGTAACCGTCATGGGGATCGAAAAGCTGTGGGACCGGCTGGATACGGAAACGCGGCAGTGGTTTGTTGATAATCCCGGGTGCGTGATCCTCCCCCGGGCCGTGGTGGCAGCGATCAGCAAGGCCACGGGAGTGGAGTTGGACCAGGACCGGCACGGTGAAACCGTCCTCTCCCCGAGCGACTGCGACTTCATCCGCAGCGCAGCGGAACGGCACGATGCCCTCCGCAGCGAGGCCTCGGCTCAGCGTTCCTGACTGCTTGAGCGGCAAGCCCGCATCTGGGGTCTTGTCCACCTACCCTGGTGCAGTCTGGCCTCCCGAGGTCGCCTGCGATCTGCTCTACGAAGCCACTCTGTACGCCTAGTGTGGATCCGTGTGAACTTCCGTATTCAGCTTCGGTTGGAACTGCAGACGTCTGAAGGCTTTCATCTACACTGAAAGACGAATTGTAGATGTGAGCTCGCTGACTGACAGGCGTTGTGGACAATGGCAAGCAGGGATGCGGGGACTGAGCCAGTCCCGCTGGATGACATCGACCGCAGGATCATTTCTGAACTGACCCGGGACGGCCGGATGTCCGTGACCCAGGTGGCCGAGAACGTTCATATCTCCCGAGCGCACGCGTATACGCGAATCGGCCGGCTCACGAGCGAGGGCGTTCTGTCCAGGTTCACGGCGCTGGTGGACCCAATCAAGGCCGGGCTCCGGTCCTCCGCCTACGTGACACTAAAGCTGAAGCAGGATGCCTGGCGGGAACTGCGCGACCAGCTCGGCGCCATCCCGGAGGTGCACCACGTGGCCCTTGTGGGCGGCGACTTCGACGTGATCCTGTTGGTCCGCGCCGTGGACAACATCGACCTGCGGCGGGTCATCTTCGACCAGCTGCAGTCCATGCCCGGAGTGCTCGATACCCAGACGTTCCTTGTGTTCGAGGATCTGGATACGCGCTAGATTAGTGGCGCGCTTTTGCTTTGATGAGCCCTGCAGCCAAAAGCCCCATGCCCGCGAGCGATGCCAGCATTCCGCCTAGTGCTACGGCGTATTCGGTGATAGTCATTCCGCCACTCCTTCGTGATGTCCTGCCCTGATGGACCCAAGCTACCCATACAAGCTCAGCATTGGCCGAAGGCTCGGCCATAAGTTGGGTCAAGATCTGTGCAGCATCCAGGAAGAGGACAGATATCAGTCAGGGCAAGAAAGCGGGATTTCCTACCGGTACCCGTCGACAATTGCGGCAGCAATCTCCTTGTAGGCACGCCGGGTTTCGGGCTTCAGCACGTCCAGGGTGACTAGGTCACCATCTGCAACGCCACGGTCATGCGGAACGGCGATCAACTCCCGGCAAATGCCCGAAAGGTGCTCCTCGATAGCGTCCTTGTCCACACGCGAGGAGACTTCGTCCTTGTCAGTGATCACCACGATGGCGTTGCGAGCCAGGTCCTCGTACCCGTGGCTTGCCAGCCAGTGAAGCGTGCTTCGTGCGCGCTTGGCGCCGCTGACGGCGTAGCCGGCAGCAATTACCAAGTTGTCCGCGGACTGAAGGATCCCGCTCATGGCATTATGTGTGACCCCAGTTCCGCAGTCAGTCAATGCAACCGAGTAGTAGCTGGAGATGAGCTTTCGGATACGCAAATATTCAGCAGCGGTGAGCGAATCCGAAACCTCCGGATCCTGCTCCCCCGCGATCAGATGCAACCTACCGGCGTGATGCATGTATCGGGCTAGGGCAGTGAGCGAATCAATCGACTCAATGTTCTCTAACAGGTCCGTGATGGTCCGGGGGCTGGCTTGCTGGTAAATGCCTTCGCCGAGTGCACGTTCCACAAGATCACCCGAGTCAGGGTTGGCATCGATGGCACAGGGAGCATCTCCCCGGTATTCGGCCAAGGTTAGGCCAACACCGACCGTGGTCGAGGTCTTGCCGATGCCGCCTTTGAGGCTCAGGATCGCTGTGTTATAGCTGCCTTGGAGCTGACGCGAAATGCGTCGGGCCAAATCGTCTTCTTGGCGCTGCTTGGCACCCGGTCCCAGGTTCCACGCGCCGCCAGTTATTTTATAGAGGGCCCCACGAAACCCACCTACCGGGCGGGGCTTCTGTTCTTTGACGAATAGCCCGGGCGAGCTAATGAAGTCAGGCATGGGGCTTTCGGCGATGGTGTCGGCGACAGTCGGTCGAACACGCCGGAACTCAGGCGATTCAGCGGGAGCGGGGGGTGGAGCCGACCCGGCCGTGTCGGCTGGATTCGGCACTGAGGAGATTGCGCCCGGCGAGGCAGGCTGTGCTGATACCGGTGGGCGGCTGGGGGCAGCCGGCTTTCCAGCATCCGCTGCAGCGGCCGCGTCCGCCCAGGAGGTACGGCGGGTCAACGGCGTGCCGTCGGGCTGGACTAAGGGGTTCGGTGTTACAGCTGGCATGGTTCCTGTCTGGGCATCCCGCAACTCGCCGTTGGCGCGACGAAGGTCGCGGCGTCGGCGCACTTGTGGTTGCCCTGCATCCTCTGCATGGGCGCGTGCGTTTTGATCCGCCGGATCGGGCATTATGTCCCCCAGGACGTTCGGCAAAAATTCTTGCAGCACTGGTTCAAACAGTAAGTCTAGGGGCTCCGGCAGATTTGCCAGCTCAGACGCGCGTAAGAGCAGTCCCGACAACGGCTGCTGTAAGGATGAGCAAGACGGCCAGGACAGCGTAGCCCTGCCATTTGGGACGGCCTTTGTGCGGATTAATATCGACGTACGGCATGGCTAGCGGCTGTTACCTCGTGGTGGGGCGGAAGCTGTGAGTTGGATGGCGCGTCGCTTGAGCCGCAACATCTGGTAGAGGACGAAGAACGGTATCAGAAGGGCGCCCATAAGCATGCAGAGCGCCAAGACAAAATCAGGTAGAGACACAACAGACCTCCTTTGGCAAGCAGCGATCCCCCATGTCAGATCAAGCAGGACGCTACCTGCCGTCCGCTGTTATGCCAAGTTGACTTACTTTTATGCGTGGCATGCGGGTTCCTGCCCTGTTGAACCGGAAGTCGGAAACTCCCGGAAGTACGGGGAAGTAGGAGTATCTGCGGCTTTCTTGCATGGCCTGGCTTAACGATCAAGTCAAGCTTGATATGACGGGCCGCGCACAGTTGTGGCGTGGATAACGCCTTCCGACTGCGCTCCTGATGGGTCTGGTATTCGCGCGGGTTCCTGCAGAATTTAATGTAAGCGTCCGACTGCTGCGGGCCGGACCGTCCCGCGGTGACTGCGTTGTAGAGTACAAAGTACAAATAAATCTCGCGCGAGCTTCTATCAGCTTGAGAGCCCAACTGCCGAGCAACGCCTAGAGCTGATGCAATTGTTGTGTAGGGTCGGGTAACAGCCGGAGAGGGATCACCGCGCTTCCCAGCCGTTGTTAGGGGAGGGCAACAACACCTGAAATTGCATCAAGGCGCGAGGCGCCGACCTGCTCCGAGAGCCTTCGAATCACGTTGTTTGTCTGGTCTGAGCAATTACCAACTACTCGTCTGAACTCTGCGCCAAGGCTCGTAACGGGCACCACTAGTAGGGGAAGGAACCAAGCCTCGGACCGAACTTTTCCCAGTCGCTGTCCTGGGCGCAGTCCGAGCACAGGGGACGTAAAGCAAACCATGAATGGAAAGACGACTCTTGGCAAGATACGCATGTGCGGAACTTCATGAACTTTGTTTTGACCGAGGCTAACTTGCTACGGCCAGCAATGAACCGATCTGGAGATGCTAAAAGCCTCAAATGGAGTATGCCCATGCCCCGACGTTAGATAGTCGACGGCAAGGATGACCAGAGTGGCGACTACTCACTTTCGGCAGCATCTGCTACTCGGATCTAGATCTGCGAAAGAGCTAAAGGCGAAGCAGGTTTCCACTAGAAGCTTTTGGGAGGAAATATCTGTCGCACGACAGAGGATCCCGGTGAAGCGCGCTGGGCAGCAGGCACGCGGGTAGAGGCGGGTACAATTACGTTGACCGCACGAATATTGCCGTTCTGGTGGCGTGCCGATTCGGCTGCCCCCAGTTACAACTCAGGGGGACCCCGGCTTGGACTTACGCGACTACCTGCGCATACTTCGACGGCACTGGATTTTGCTTACCGCGGCCACGCTAACGGGTCTATTCCTTGCAGGGGCCGCTTCCGTTTTGTCGAAACCGACGTACACTGCGGAAACACAACTCTTCGTAGCCATTCAGGGCACCGGGTCCGTCACTGAATTGCAGCAAGGAAACACGTTCAGCCAAGCAAGAGTTCAGTCCTACGTCAAAACCGTTGCCACACCCATTGTGCTGCAACCCGCCATTGATGCATTAGGGCTCGCCCTTACACCAGCCGAATTGGCCCCAAAGGTCAAGGCGACAACGGACCTTAACACCGTTCTAATCAGCATCTCGGTGGAGGACACCTCGCCTGTCCAGGCTGCTGCCATAGCTCAGGCGGTCGCGGGCAGCCTAGTAAAAGCTGTCGATGTATTGGAAAAGCCTGCAAGCGGAGGAACATCTCCTGTAACTCTATCTGTGATTAATCCAGCTACTGCTCCCTCCTCACCGTCAGCTCCGAACACGCGCCTAAACCTTAGCTTCGGCTTCCTTGCCGGCTTGGCCATAGGAGTGCTCATCGCGCTGCTACGGAGCACCCTGGACACCCGCATCCGTGGGGAGGCAGACCTCCGTAACGTAACTGATGCCCCTCTGCTTGGCGGCATCGCTTTCGACCCCGACGCGAGCAAGAGACCCTTACTTACCGAGAGTGGCGCCCAAAGTCCTCGCGCGGAGTCCTTTCGCCAGCTGCGTACAAATCTGCAGTTTGCCAACGTCTCAGGCCATGCAAGGTCAGTTCTTGTCACTTCTTCCTTGCCGGGTGAAGGGAAAAGCACCACGGCTACCAATCTTGCATTGGCGATGGCCGAATCTGGTAAGTCGGTCTGCCTAATAGATGCCGACTTACGTCGCCCCATGGTCAACGAATATCTCAGTCTGGAACGCAATGCTGGACTCACCACGGCGCTTATTGGCCAAGCCGATGTCGACGACTTGCTGCAGGCCTGGGGTGACGACAACTTGTTCGTCCTTACGTCCGGGCAAATTCCGCCTAACCCAAGCGAACTGCTCGGCTCCGAAAGGATGCAGCTCCTCATCCAAAGAATGGAACAGACGTTTGACGCCGTAGTCATTGATGCACCCCCGCTCCTCCCCGTGACCGACGCCGCGGTTCTTTCTCAGCATGTCGGGGGCGTTGTTCTGGTCGTAGGCGCAAACAAGCTTAGGCATCAGGACTTGGAAAAGTCCCTTAGTGCGCTAAGGCTGGTGGGATCTGATGTTCTAGGTGTCGTTCTAAACCGCCTCCCAGTGAAGGGGCCGGACGCCTACGCCTACAGCTATTACAGCTATGGGAGCCCTAACGGTAGTCGGAAGCCCGGGGAAGCGAAGGGATCGAGTAATGGGATCCCAGCGACAAAGCCATCGGTTGAGTTTGAACAAATGACGGCCATCATGGACGATGCCACTCAGGAACGTCAGCCTAGATCTTTTGCCCGGCAACTCGAAAAATATCGGGTTAATGAAGATTAGCAATCTTCAACGGGCAGGCTTCAGGATTCCCCAAGATGAACAGAAACAAGGGTTGCATTAGTGTACAAGAAAGATTCAACTGTCGTAACCGTACTTTCAACTGCCGATTTTGATAATCCGATATGGACAAATAAGCAGCATCTAGCTAGCGGCTTGGCTGCAACCAGTAAAGTCTATTATATCAATTCTCTTGGCTTGCGTTCCCCTCGCCTTAATAAGGCAGACATCCAACGGATACTTCGTCGGCTTCGGTCGTCCGTTGCCGACGGACCTAGTGATAAAGGGAAATCGCCGCAAGAGCCATCCGTTCATGTCCTCTCTCCTCGAATTCTTCCATTTCACGGCATAGCGCTGGTTCAGCGAATCAACTCATACCTCCTTTCACGGTTTGTTCGAAAGCACATTCCCGCTGCGGAACGCGATATGTTGTGGACATTCTCTCCCGTAACTTATGGAATTGAAGAACATTTTGCGTCCACAATCTATCACTCGGTGGACTTGCTTCATACGTTCGCACACACGCCGGCGAAACAAATACTTGATGCGGAGAAGGTCATCGCTTCGCGGGCCAGCCACATAATAGCGAGCAGCCAGGGCGTCAGCGATCACCTGCATAAGCACACTGGGCGGGCATCCGTTCTTTGGGAGAATGTCGCTGATACTCAACTGTACTCAGCGAATTTGAATGCTGACCCAAAACATCGCGCGATATTCTCGGGCAACTTGACTCCCACGAAACTTGATTTTGAAATCCTTTTTCACTTAGCAGACAATGATATTCCCTTGGCCATTGCTGGACCAATCGCAATAGACGGGACTGCTCCAGTCGCTCAGGTACAACGCCTGTTGTCCTATAGAAATGTGGAGTACCTGGGCGTACTAGTACCTGCTGCTCTCGCTCGTGAAGTGGCCAATTCGAAAGTCGGCTTGGTACCTTACCTAGTAAACACCCATACGTCAGGAATTTTTCCGATGAAGGTGTATGAGTATCTGTCCGCGGGACTTCAGGTTCTGTGCACGCCAATCGGCAGCTTGAGAAGCAAGAAACTGCCATCGGGTATATCGATCATCGACCAGAATGATTTCTTGTCTGCTACGAAGACCGCCCTTGAAACCTACGATCGGCTCGAGGCTCAGGAACGAAGTAAAGGTGCAATGCCCTATTCTTGGGTGAACCGCATCTCTGCCGCAAGGACTCTTATAGACGAATGTGTAGTCGGTGCATCCACACGGGCAGCAGACAATGATGGGTAATGTGCTCATGGATTATAGACGGATCATGCAACATGGATGCCTTGCAGGTGAACTGCATTGAAATCTGCAATTATGTTCAAGAAACGGTTAGCCGAAGCCGCAGTCGACCCTGGAGAAAGCAAGTCAATCGCTTGGTCTTGGGCCACTAATTCCTTAGCTGCCAGTCATGTTGTTCCGGCCCGAGCGAGAACTGTCCTTTATAGGTTGCTCGGTCTGCGTATTTCCATGTCTTCCCTTGTACGTCCTGGAGTGATTTTTCGTGACAGAAAAGTTTCCATAGGGTCCGGATCAACGGTAAATTACCGATGCATCTTCGATAATCGTGTAGGCGTGGAGGTCGGGAACAGCGTCGGGATCGGCATCGGTGTAGTTTTTCTAAACACTGACCACAATACGGATGACCCCGCTTCTCGCGCTGGGAAAAGCATCTGGGGTCCGATCTCAGTTGGCGACGGTGCTTTTATAGGTTCGGGCAGTACCATCCTTCCAGGTGTGTCCATCGGAGAAGGGTGTGTGATCGGAGCCGGGGCCGTAGTTACCAAAGACTGCCTGCCGCACGGGCTGTATGCCGGTACTCCGGCGAAACGCATCAGAGACCTACCCCTCCCGTCGGCTGACACGGAACGCGCCCTAAATGTGGGCTAAAAGTTTAAGCATCCGCAAGATCTTTGTTTGGTCGAAAGTAAGAGCCCTTCTCGCGTATGGCCTAGGACCAGCCCTTGGTCTGCTCTCAGGCCCGATATTGGCCAGAGCGCTTGGGCCAGAAGGACGTGGACAGTTCTCCAGTGTGATGGAACCGCTCACACTGGGTGGAGCCATTGCCACCATTGGGTTGCCATCAGCTGTAACCTACTTCATAGCAGCAGGTAAGGATCCGCGGAAGGTATTGATCCGGGCGCTTGCATTGGGTCTGCCGTCAGCTGTGGCGACATATGCGCTACTTGCCTGGTACTCCGAACACGTAAGCGAAACACAGAATATACCTCGAGGATTGCTCCTCACGGCTTGGGCCTTCGTGGTCGCTTCGGCTCTGATCCAAATCCTCAGAGCGTACTGGCAAGGACTCGGTACATGGCGGCGTCTAGACCTTGAACGGTTTTCGTTCGCGATATTGCGCTTTTCCGCAGTTGTAATAGTTGCAGCAATCGGCTTCACGACGGTGCAGCCATATGTTGCAGGCGCGCTCGTGGCTTTCTTACTAGCGGGTGCACTCTTGATGAGCCCGAACTTATTCACGCGTCGAGAAAGAGATGTTCCTGACGTAAAAGGAATATACAGATACTCATTCGCCGCAGCGGTTGGCACTATAGCGGTTGTTTGTAGTAACCGTATTGACCAAGCACTGCTCCCGATTGTAGCCGACAGTGAGCAGCTTGGGTTTTACGCCATTGCGGTAACTGTTGCTGAGGTTCCTGTTATTTGTGCAGCATTAGCTGGACGCAACGCATTGACTCTCGCAAGCAGGGGGTCCACCCTTAAGTTTATATTGAAAGACATAGCGCCCTTCATAGCATCAGGGCTTCTTTTGTTGGTAGTACTATACGCTGGTGCCCCGTTTTACATCCCAGCACTTTTCGGGACAAATTTCTCTCCCAGTATTCTTGCAGTACAAATTCTCACTGTCGGGACCGCGTTCTCGCTCATCACCTTTGTGAGTATCGCTATAGTTTCTGGGCGTGGAAACCCAGCAAAGTCCTCACTTATCCCTTTGTATAGTGTACTTATCACCCTGATTTGTTTTGGTGTTATTGGCTCCGACACTAATAGCACTTATGCAGCGCTTATATCGACGGCCAGCCAAATTGGTGGCGCAACCGTAGGGGCAGCCTTGGTCTGGTCGGGGCGGAACAGACCCCCTAATGGAGTTTCTGCAAGCCCGATTGTTGGTAAAGATAATGATTTATCACTTCAAGTGCGCTAGTCGCTGCAGCAGATTCTACTTTATGAGGGGAGAGTAGTGGGACAGATATTCTTCCTTTTTGCGGTCGTGATATCGCTCTCGCTTACCGTGAATGCTGTACGTAGATCTGAAGTTTATCGCGTTGCGATCGGCACGATCGCAACCCTGGTCTACGTCTTTTGCCTCTGGACTCCTGCCCATCTGCAGCAGACGGACACAATCGTAAGTAAGCTCTTTCGAGCTGGGCTGACCGATGCACCGACTTTGGATGAGATTGACCGCCTTTCCCTCCAATGGGCGGTTGAGCTTGCGGTAGTCGTCGTTTGTGAAGCACTGGTCTGGGCTTGGCGCCCCAAGGCGCCTAAACTGCCTGACCCTGTGCGTGGCTTGATAAGCCCGGAGCGGACCGCCCTTGTGCTCGTTGTTGTTGGCACTCTATCCACAATAATTTTCCGGGTTCCGGGCTTAGATGAACGCGCGGCCGGCGGTCAAGGATTTCCAACACTTATGAGAACAGCTCTAATTTGTGGGCTGTCGATAATAATCTATTATCACGGTTTTCGAAATTGGCGGTATTGGTTGCTATGCGGCGTCGGTACTTCCTGGTTGGTTTTTCAGAATGTACGTAGCCCTCTCTTCGTGCTGTTCTTCGCTTACCTGGCTTCTCAGATGATTCAAGCGAAACATCGTTCCCCCAAGCGCACAGCTATGACGGTCGTCCTGGTAGTTTGCCTTGCTCTCGGCGGATCTCTCATGTCGAGTCTGCGTGCAAATATTGTTCGTGGCACCGGCTATTCCTTCTCCGAAGTAGTGGACCAAACACTCGCTAATCCGCTCGTAGCTCCGTTCCAAGCCGGCATCGACACTTTGGACGGATATAGATTCTCCGAGAAGTTGTTACCACTTATTGAACCGCAACCTCTGGATTTACTAAATACTGTCACCACATTCATCCCGCGGTCAGTCTGGGCGGAGAAGCCTAGAGACCTATCTGTAGAATTAAGCGCAACTTACCTAGGATATAAAGGTAGTGGCCAATACCTCTCGCCAGTCGGCTATCTTTCTCTCGTTACAGGAAGCCACGTAGGAGCAGTGTTAGCACTTGGCGTTTTTGTGATCGTCTTAGCCTGTCTCCTCCGCAAATATAGAACGCACTTTTGGTCTGCCATCATCCTTTGCGTTGCGTTCCGGTTCTTCCTCGGCGGATCTAGCTTTGACCTCTACTATGGTCTGACTCTTGTGGTTCCAATTCTCGCCGTGCAGGCTTGGTTCACTCTGCTCCAGCCCAAACGCTACGACCCGGACTCTGGGTCATCTCCGCAAACGAACCCTGCTGGCAATGAAGCTTTCGTTCGGCGTGGGCCGTAACCGACCCGGCAGAAGCGTCGGATTTTTGCGGAACTCGTCCGGATGCAAAAGCTTCGGCGCTCACCCAGCTTGCAGGTTCATAGCCTAGGCCGAGGTTAGCTGGCTCCCTGCTTGTCATCCACGACTCGAACCGTATCCACGCCGGGTCCTGAAAGTAGCGCACCGCCGCCCCCGGTGTTCATCGATGCCAATCATTCGGGGGCTGAGTTTCCCCATGTCCGGGAGCCTGAGGAGGCCGCTTCATTGAAGGCCCTGCGGAGCAATCACCAGGACACGGCGAAGTCAGCAGCTGTTTAGGCAACAGCCCTGCCAGAGCGGATGACCGCGTCCACGAGCTGGTCCCGCAGCGGGCTTGTCTAGCCGGCACCGGGCGGCACCTGCTGAGCCAATTCAAAAGAACAACAGCCGGTGCTCACATGCCAGCTCTTCGCAGTACCAGCGGTACTTGGACCAGAGCGCGTCCACCGGGCCGGCGACGGGGACATCGCCGAGTCGTTGGAGGCGGCGCTCCTTCAGCCAGGATGCCATCACCCTGCAGCCGGGGGGAAGCCGAGCGTCTGGTCGGTTTGGATGATGACCTGCCGCCCGACGGCAGTATGGTGGCGGACATGACGTGGTGATCGGGAAGGTTGAAGAGGATAGTGGCAGCGTCGGCTACGACCCCGGTAAGCCCGTTCAAGGGCTCGTGGTCCTGTTCCAGGTTGAATGCTAGACCCACTCATCCCAGCTGTCGGTGACGGTCGAAAAGTGAGCCATTGCGACGGTTGAAAACTGAGCCACCCGTTCCAAACGATTGGGTGAGTGATCCCAGTGGAGGATTGGGCGCCTATTCGGCGGTTGCATCTGGCCGAGGGTGAGTCGATGAGGTCGATAGCGGCGCGCTTGGGGATCTCCAGTAACGGTTGCGAAAGCAGTCAGCTCCGAGGGTCCGCCAACTTGCGTTCGGGCGCCCCAGGACTCCGGGATTAAGGCTGTGGAACCAGCAATTCGTGCGCTGCTGATGGAGAACCCGCGGATGCCGGCGACGGTGTTGGCTGAACGGGTGGGTTGGTCGGGGTCCCCAGCCTGGTTCCGGGAAAACGTTGCCAGGATCCGACCCGAGGATGCCCCGGCTGATCCAGCTGACCGGATCTCTTACGGTCCGGGCGATCAGGCGCAGCGTGATCTGTGGTTCCCGGAGGGGCCTGAAACGCGACACCATCGCGCACCTGGCCACCGGCGCGTTTCGCACCGAAGCGTCCAACATCCTCCTGCTCGGACCGCCCGGCACCGGCAAAACACACCTCGCCGGCGGCCTGGGACTACGGGCCACTCAGCTCGGTCACCGGGTTCTGTTCGCCACCGCCATCGACTGGGTCGCCCGGCTCCAAGCAGCCCACCAAGGCGGACGGCTGCCTCGGGAACTGGTCAGGCTGCGCCCGTACGGTCTGATCATCGTGGACGAAGTCTGTTACATCCCGTTCGAGCAGGTCCACCACGCCGAAGTCATCACCCTCAAAGGCTCCAGCTATCGCCTCAAACACACCCATGTCGACTCGCTGCCCTCGACAAGAACGGAAGATACGGCAGAATAGCCAGCGTCAAGGTGGCTCACTTTTCAGCCCGCGAAATGGCACACTTTTCGATACCATCGCCGACACCAGCAGGTCCACGGGCCCCTTTGTCCCCAACCCATCAACCGTGAAGCGCGCCGTAAAGCAGCTTGTTGACCAACAGCGGTAGCGAGCGCCTACACATCTGCCAGCCGTTGTCCTGTAGCGTCGATGACCGCGATGTGATGCGAATGGGCTTGGTGTCGATCCCGCCTTAGACCTTGATCTGCCTCTCGCTCACCATGGAAAATGCGCCCTTCCTCGTTGTCGGGTGCGCAGCTCCGCTAGGCGTCTGCCAGTTCACTATCGGGGACTCGTCAGACTCCCATTAGGACATGACGCTTGCTGGGCTGCACTTCGAAAATGAACAAGGTCGACCGACACGTCGCCGGCGGGACAATCACAACGGTGTGATCTCAGAAGAGCCGAGAGTCAGACCCGTCTCACCAGTCCATCCTGCGTACAGCAAGCCGAAGCGCCCACGCCCCATTAAGGAGCAAGAGCACCCGATCCACAACTCCATAGTGAACAGCATTGTCTGTGCAAGCCGCCAAATGCTAACAGAGTAGTAGGGATAGCTCGTTATCAGAGTCCAGCAGACTCCAAATATTGGTGAAAGTCGGAGGCCGTATCGTCCCAGTTCCGCGAGTGCTGGCTTCCAGCACGGTGACCCTGTATGTAAGACGCCAGTTCACTTGAAGACAAGCTGTTCATCACTCGTACATCTACCGGACCAAATTCCTCAACAAGACCCTCGATAGCAGGAGATCCGCCTGCCCCGATTAGCGGTGTCCCCACGGATAAACACTCAACCCCGAAAAGCGGCCGGCCCTCTCCAGGATCTTTCGTCATAAGTATCCCGAAATCGGCCGCCGCTATATAGGGCAACGGATCAGACACGGCACCCACGAAGTGCACGTTTGGTAGGTCAGAGATTCGGGCGCGAAGCAAGTCAGCATCGGGGCCTTCTCCAAATATCACCAGGCCAACCCCTTCAAGAGGGGCAACCAATGACACCGCGTCGAATACGCCCTTGTTAGCCACTATTCGCCCTGCGTAGACACCGACAACATGAGATCCCACATAGCTTTCAAGAACCGTTCTGTGGTCGCACCGGCTTTCCAACGCCGCAGTAACCCTTTTCGGATCGTTGCCAGCGAGAAGTGGAACGCTGTGCACCCCCAAGGACAGCAGTGACTCTCTTGCCGGGCTAGAAGCAGCAAGCACGAGACTAGCGCGCCGGAGGGCGCGCAAGTAAAGCCAACGAACGGGCGCGATTTTCGTTATCAAGCTTGGCACAGGACCATGTTCCAACATTACTGTTTGCTTTTTCGTAAAAAGCATTGCTGATAATAACTGCTCGAGCTTATACTGAAGCAAAATCACCCCAGCTTCACTCTTTGCAAAATGCCGCTGAAGACGTATCAATTGAATCGGCCATGAAACTATTATTCGCAGTAAGGTTCGCTTTCCAAGCTTAGGACCTAGCTTAATATGTCGCGACTGGATGCCCATCGATGAGGCACGCTCGGCTAAGACGGAATTAACCCCAGTAACAATCGAACACGACCAGCCGTGTCGCTGCAGAGCGACTAACAGCTCGAGCACGTACAACTCACCGCCACTTACTTTTTCGCTTATGCAAAAAGTTTCAAGAATCCTCATTTAAAGCACCCGTTCGAGAGTTTGCCTGAGTGAGGCGGGAAGCCGACTAATAGTCGGAGTAATAGAGCCGTTCAGAGACGATCTCTTGCTTCGGGGCATCGTCTCCGACAGAGCCTTGATAGCTGATGACCAATCTGAAACTTCTAATGTCGAAACAACCGCGTCTGCTTGTTCATCAAGGCCTCCCGTTCCATGTGCGATAACTGCAGTTCCGTACGCGTGGGCGAGAGATGCTGCAGCAGATTGGCTCGAAAGACTATACGACAGTGCTACGCAGTCGCTCAGAGCAGTGACTGCCGCCAGGTCCTCCATATCGTGGTAGCCCTCAAGCCAGAGCACATCTAGAGCGGCCAGCGGAAATCGTTCCTGCACTTCTGCGGCACCACCCGAATCGGGCCCCATAACCACAAGCCTGGCACCAGCCTGGGCGCAGGATTCCACTAAGAGGCCGATGTTCTTATCCGGTCGAATCTGGCCAATAGAAGCAACAACGAACCTATCTTCACCAAGGCGTGACGCCCATTTTTCCGCAGTTTCGCGGTTTACGGTAGGAGTATACATCTCCAAGGGAATTTGAAGGCAGGAAATTCTATGTTCTTCGACTTTTCGGGCATCTCGACCGTTGTAGACAACTACCAGGTCGGCGGCGCTAATAGAGCGCCAAATAAAACCGAAGTCTAGATTGCTGCCGCGTCTGCTAAACATATTATGTGGGCTGAAGAAAACCCGCTTATTGAAGGCTTTCAGGATCCTGATTGCAATGTAAGTTAATGCAGACTTAAAGGTTCCCTGAACCCAAACGAGGCCAGAGGTATCTCGTATCAAATGAGGCAGGGTGAACAGTAAGTAGCGAAGAGCAATACGCGGCCCCCGAAACACTTCGCTACGCTGCCAGGAAAAGCAAAAGCAAAAATCCACGCCATCTAGAACAAGTTCACAATCATCAGCTGTGTGGATTACGGTGGAAATACCTTCAGCCGCTAACTGCTGGGCCAAAGCCAACGTATGTTGGAAGACTCCTCCTTGTCCGCCCACTTCCACGAGATGTACGGCGGAAGCTTTTCGCGAGGTACGTCGCGCTTCTTGCCTCGGCTGGCTGCCAATGCCGCTTGAACTAGCAAGACCTTCGCTTGACATCTAACTCCAGATCCAATCAGTCATAGCTTCACGGAAAACCGACTTATCGAAATCCCAAGCACGCTTTCGACAATCTTCGGAGTTTATTCGCTGAGCAGCGACGACCGCGTCACGCAAACTATCGGCATCATAGGAATCAAGGAGTACACCAGTTTTGCCGTCAATGATGGTCTCTGAGGCACCTCCTATGTTTGAAGCAATGACAGGTGTACCTGTCGCCATTGCTTCAACAGGCATAATTCCAAAGTCCTCTACTGGTGGGAAAACGTAAACTTGGCATCGGCGGTAAAGCTCGCGCAACAAGACGTGGGAGGGGCTATCTACAAACGTTACGAGCCCTGGATGTTCCGCACTCTGTTGTTCGAGTTCGCGGCGTAAGGGTCCACTTCCCGCTAAAACCACTTCTATGCCAGCTGCGACCCCTGCCTGAATCACTAGGTCAAGTCGCTTATAAGGAATAAAACGTGAGGCACCCAAGATGAACCTCTTCGGCAAGGCATCGAGCACGCTTTGCTCCGCTGCCGTAAACGTTGAGATTTCAGTTGAATCGAAGGCCTCGACGTCAACTGGCGGGTAAATTACTTGGCTCTCCCGCTGCCACGTGTTTTCGAGCCGATTTTGCACAAAGGAGCTGATGGACGCAATTGCCGCAGCTTCACGAGCACGCTTTCTATCAAGCTGCTGAAGCGCAGGCGAAACGAGCCGGACAGCTAAGGACTGGCCCCGCTCGTCAATCTCTGGGTTCCAGATATACCGGGCACTCGTATACGCATACACAAATTTAGGCGCGACACGGGCCTGTCCACTGAACCGAGCATGGTGCGCGAAAAGATGTGAGCTGCAAAGAATCCACTCGGCGTCACTCTTGCCCAAGTGACGCCAGGTTTCAGGCATGAGCGGAAGCGCAAGGCTCTTCTTTTGCCTTAGAGGAGTTGCAGCGAGCCACGTCTCTGAAACTCTATCCGGGGAGAACCTGTTCGGAGCATCATTCCAAAGGCATTTAATCGGTGCGGTCGGAAAAATAGAGGCAAGCTCCTGCACCACCTTTTCAGCACCACCATGAGGTTCCAACCATTCATGAACAATTACGCCACTCATGCAGGACTCGCTTCATTTTTTTCAAGGCTCATCTGTGATCTTTGCATATTGATATCGTGTTGGACCATTCTTTGCACAATTTGTTCGAAAGTCAGACTGGGAGCCCATCCCAACTCTCTTCGAGCTTTGGAGGCATCGCCCTGCATCTCCCCCGGGTTAACGGGACGGGCAAATTGATCGTCCATTTGCACATAATTCTTCCAATCGTCGATACCGACAACCGCAAAGGCTTGGGCCACAAACTCCGCAATCGAGTGTGAAGCACCTGATGCAATAACAAAATCATCTGGACGAGAATGCTTCGCCATGCGGAGCATGGCGTCCACATAGTCCGGAGCCCAACCCCAATCCCTTTTCGCTTCAAGACTTCCCAGACGCAGCGTTTCGTCGTATCCGAGAGATATTCGGGCAACCTGTTTGGTAATCTTTCGGGTTACAAAAGCCTCAGGGCGCAGCGGCGATTCATGGTTGTACAGGATTGCGGAGGATGCGAAAAGCCCCTTCTCACGGTAAACCCCGACCAATTGGTGAGCCAATGCTTTGGAAGCCCCATAGGGAGAAACTGGTCGTACCTGAGTCTTCTCGTTTTGTGGCACATCATCCGCCCGCCCGAAGATCTCGGCGCTGGAGGCCTGTACAAACTTCACGCTCCTCCGGGCTTTGATGCTCAGTTGCCAGGCGGCCTCAAGGAGCGTGGCAGCACCAACAGCGTTGACTGCAATAGTCGCTGCTGGTTCCTGCCAGGACCTCGCAACGGAGCTTATGCCGGCAAGATTGAAGATGACATCCGGTTCAAGGTCACGAACAAGAGCCGACGTTTCGTCATGATGAGTCAGATCAAGCCGATGCGTCGCTACTTCCGAAAAACCCGAGTCTTCCACGCTTTCAGCGGAGATGGTGCCGTGGACTGTCCACGTGTCTTGTACTAGTCGTTCAGCTAACAATCGCCCGTCCTGGCCCGACAGACCAGTGACTAGAACTACCGCCATTTTTAGCGGCCGAGCGCTGTTTGTTCGCGAAGGTCGTTTTCAATCATCATCTGTACCAGCTCTTCAAAGTTAACCTGGGGTTTCCAACCCAAGACGGCCTTAGCTTTGGAGGGATCGCCGATAAGTAGATCTACCTCTGCAGGCCGCATGAACCTGGGATCCTGTCGAACAAACGGCGTCCAATCTTCGATTCCGACAGCAGCGAACGCAGCGTCCAGAAGGTCTCGAATCGAATGAGTTTCACCAGTAGCGATGACATAATCGTCAGCTACGGGTTGCTGCAGCATTCGCCACATAGCATCCACATAGTCTCCGGCAAAACCCCAGTCACGTTTCGCGTCCAAGTTGCCCAGAACCAACTCTTGCTGGAGCCCCAATTTGATGCGTGCCACTGCCTGAGTCACTTTACGGGTAACAAATTCCGGCCCTCGCCTGGGGGACTCATGGTTAAAGAGAATGCCACTAGAAGCATGCATTCCGTATGACTCTCGATAGTTAATGGTCATATAGTGGCCAAAAACCTTTGCGACGCCGTACGGCGAGCGAGGCCAGAGGAGGGTCGATTCGCTCTGCGGTACTTCTTGTACCTTTCCAAACATCTCGGATGACGAAGCCTGGTAAAACTTCACCTTTTCGGTCGAGTCACCCTCATACTGCCTGGTCGCTTCAAGCATGTTAAGGACACCCTTGCCCGTCACGTCCGAAGTTAATGAAGCGTTCTCCCATGAGTAAGCGACATAGGAAATCGCACCCAGGTTATAGATTTCGTCTGGTTGGGAAGCGCTCAGAACACGTGTCAGTCCTGCAACATCCGAAAGGTCGCCGGTGAGAAGTTTCACATCAGGGACAACCGCTTTTACTAAGTCGAGCTTGGGATTGTTCTGCCCGCGGATCAGGCCAAATACCTCGTAGCCCTTTTCGATAAGAAGCTCCGAGAGATAGAGACCGTCTTGTCCTGTAATGCCTGTGATGAGTGCCCTAGGCATTGTGCCCCCTGATTGTTATGCGAACGCCCTCGGAAATATGCCGAGACGATAAGAATGGACTTTAAGAGAGGCCAGACGATCAGCGCCAGCAGGCAATCAAATGATTGCAGCCCTCAGATGAATAACTGTGCTCCCGTGGAACCTGCTCGCGGGCCAACAGCGCCCCACCCCTGCGGGCAATAGTAGCCTCTGTCCGGCCATTGACAGAAATGTGTTTCGCGCCACAGATGAGACCGAGAGTTCGAGGTGGATCGACTCCCTACACGTGTGCGCTGGCCCTTTCTGGACATGTAAGAAAATCGATGCCCCCGATTAGCTATGATCGCTGTGGGCACGAGTAGCCCAGAGAAGCATGTTGCAAGAGATGGGGACAACGTGGGGGGCAGCAACAGCAACAACTGGCGTGCGCGCTACTCAAGGCGACTAGCCGTAATCGATGCTTTCGTTATTGTCTGGGCCGTTGCCGGTGCTTACATCGTCAGGTTTGGCATTGACAATCAGCCTGGCATAGAGCGGCACGACTCTGCCTACGCTCTCACATCGATGGCGTTGGCCCCGGCTTGGTGGCTGATGCTCGGCGCCTGGAGCAGTAGGGAGAGCCGCATCCTCGGCTCGGGTGCGGATGAATACAAGCGCGTTGCTGCCGCGTCACTATGGTTGTTCGGATTCATCGCCATTGTCTCTTATGTTCTGCGCATAGATACGGCAAGGGGTTATGTCGGAGTAGCACTCCCCGTGGGCTTAGTTGGGCTGCTAATTTCGCGCTGGCTACTGCGGCAGCACCTTACTCTCGAACGCAATCGAGGACACAGCATGTCGAGTCTGCTCCTCCTGGGCGGTCCTAGTGCGGTCGCGCACTTAGCCTCATCTCTCGAAAGCTCGAAGCATGCTGGGTACGCGCCAGTAGCGGCATACACACCCAGCCATGGACAGGAGTATTCGCAACATCACGTGGCAGGTCTCCCCGTACTAGGCCACAAGCCAGACGCGCAGTCAATCATTCAAGCGATTGATGATTGCCGCGCCGACGCTGTCGCCGTTTCAGCAGGCGTCCAGTTACATCCTCAAACGCTTCGTCATCTGGGTTGGGAACTTGCGGCACGAAATATTTCCTTGATTATGGCTCCAGCGCTGACTGACATTGCCGGCCCGCGCATTCACACACAACAGGTGGCGGGACTGCCACTGATCCATGTGACTACGCCTACACTAGAAGGCGGCCAACGCGTTGCCAAGCGACTTTTCGATGCCGCCTTCGCGAGTTTATTGATCATCATCAGCTCCCCGCTAATGTTGGTGGTCGCATTTCTGATCAAGATTGATAGTAGTGGTCCTGTACTGTTTCGGCAGGAGCGCATTGGCATCGAAGGTGCCCCCTTCAAGATGTTGAAGTTTCGGTCCATGGTCGTTGACGCTGAGGCTAAGTTGTCCCAACTGGCGGCCCTAAATGAAGGCAATGAAGTCCTATTCAAAATGAAGCAGGACCCTCGTGTAACCCGAATCGGGCGTCTACTGAGAAAGTACAGCCTGGACGAATTACCGCAACTCTTTAACGTTTTAGCGGGCTCGATGAGCTTGGTTGGTCCTCGACCGCCACTTCCTAGCGAGGTCCAATCCTATGAATACGACGTCCGCCGCCGCTTATTAGTCAAGCCTGGCCTGACCGGGCTTTGGCAGGTTAGCGGACGATCTAACTTGTCTTGGCAGGATTCGGTTCGGCTGGACCTTTACTACGTAGAAAACTGGTCGCTTGCTGGCGATCTCATCATTCTGTTGAGAACTGTTCGAGCCGTATTCGGCGGTGCAGGAGCCTACTAGGCTCACTTGGCAGCTTAAATGCCCCTTGGGGAAGGAATATGAATGCGCATTTCGGTTATTGGCTGCGGCTATTTAGGGGCGGTACATGCAGCGTGCATGGCCCAGCTAGGGCACGATGTAGTAGGTATTGACGTAGACGAACGCAAGATTTCTGCGCTTGCACGGTCAAAGGCTCCTTTTTTTGAGCCCGGTCTTGATGACTTGCTTACGGAAGTGCAAAACACGGGCAGACTAAACTTCACAACGGATATAGCAGCGGCGGCTGGGGCAAAGGTTCATTTCGTTTGTGTCGGTACACCACAGAAGAAGGGCGAAAATGCCGCTGACCTAACCTACGTGGATTCTGCAATTAGTGCGCTCCTAAACCATTTAGCACCTGGAGACGTTGTAGTCGGCAAGTCAACCGTTCCAGTTGGTACCGCTCGGCGTTTGTCCGCGCAAGTAAAAGATACTCAGTTCGATGCTGACCTTGTTTGGAACCCTGAGTTTTTGCGCGAAGGCCATGCAGTGGCAGATACGTTGCATCCCGACCGTTTTGTATACGGAGTCGATAACGGCTCCGAAGATCACCGTGCCGTGGCAATTCTGGACGAGGTTTATTCAACCCCATTGTCGACGGGAACGCCACGTCTTATTACCGATCACCCAACAGCGGAACTGGTTAAAACAGCCGCAAATTCGTTCCTTGCCACCAAGATATCCTTCATAAACGCTATGGCGGAGCTCTGCGAAGCGGCAGAAGCGGACGTGACTCAGCTGGCTGACGCTATTGGCCTAGACGACCGAATTGGACGAAAATTCCTCAACGCCGGAATAGGATTCGGAGGTGGGTGCCTTCCTAAAGACATCCGAGCCTTCATGGCTCGAGCTGGAGAACTGGGCGCAGATCAAGCTCTGACTTTCCTTCGCGAAGTTGACGCCATTAACATGAGGCGCAGAACGCGAGTCGTTGAGCTGACCAGGCAGTTGTGCGACGGCTCGCTATTGGGGAAGAGAATCACCGTGCTAGGGGCTGCTTTCAAACCTGAAAGCGACGACGTCAGAGATTCGCCCGCTCTGAGTATTGCCGCTCAGCTCCAACTTCAGGGAGCGGTCGTTACCGTTACGGACCCAAAGGCCTTGGAAAATGCTGCTCGTCGATTTCCTGAGTTACATTACGAGGCGGATACTGATAAGGCTGTCCGGGGAGCAGACGCCCTGCTCCTACTCACTGAATGGGAGGACTACCGGAGTTTAGATCCTTACGAACTCAGGTCTTTGGTCGCGTCGACGACCATATTGGATGGACGTAACGTGCTTGATGCCGCTAAATGGCGAGCCGCAGGATGGGTGTACCGCGGATTGGGGCGCCCCTGACGTGCCGGAGGTTTCGATGACGCACCGACGTTCAAGGGCGACATATCGAACGAACCGTAGGCGCGTCATAGCGCTGTTGGTTGTAGTGTCGACCTTGGTGTTGTTGGGTTTGGCAACGGCTTGGCTCGGAGCAAAAGCCTCCACCATCAGAAGCGAACTGGATGCAGCCGTGCAGTTAGTGAGTCCCCTGCGCACTTCATTGGCCGCCAATGATGCGATAACCGCGGCTGAGACCGTAACCCAGATCCGTTCACACACCACAGTCGCCAGAGAGTCCTCAGAAGACCCGCTTTGGGGTCTCGCGGGCACTCTTCCGGTCCTAGGTGCAAATTTCAATGCCATTTCCGAAGTTGCGCGCGCAGCCGATGATGTTTCCTCTCTGGGATTGGCACCGCTCGTGAAAGTATTCGCGGATCTGGATTGGAACAGCCTGCTTTCAAGCCACTCGGGTATGGATTTGGAACCACTTCGTAGAGCATCTCCGAACGTGACTTCTGCCGCGCATGCAGTCAGAGAATCTGCATCTAGATTATCGGCTATCGAATCCGGCAACCTTCTGCCCCAAGTTGCAGAACCATTGGAATCGGCGCGAAAGCAACTCCAATCCGTCACAGGCGCTTTGGATACTTCGGCTGATGCATCGCAGCTTCTGCCACCAATGCTCGGCATCGATTCACCCCATCATTACCTAGTGATCGTCCAAAATAATGCTGAAACACGAGCCTCGGGAGGTATTCCCGGAGCTCTTGCCGTTCTGACTCTGGACAAAGGCAAACTGTCGCTTGGTCAGCAAAGCAGCGCGAGTGCACTTGGGGTATTTGATCCAGCAATAAATGTGGATGGCCAGCAGGAGGTTATCTATTCAAAGCGACTTGGAAAGTACATGCAAGACGTCAATTTGACGCCTGACTTTCCAACGGCTGCAGCCACCGCCCAAGGCATGTGGGAGAGCCGCACCGGACAACGTGTTGACGGGGTACTGTCTATCGATCCTGTGGCGTTGAGCTACTTGTTAGAAGCGGTCGGACCTGTAGAGCTTAAAAATCTTGACTATTCAAGTATGGAACTCGGCGGTCTTCCGGAAAAGCTTACAAGTGACAACGTTGTGCAGACTTTGTTGTCCGATGTTTATGCAAAGATTGACGAGCCGAAAATGCAGGATGCATATTTTGCCGCCGTAGCCCAGGAAGTCTTTACATCACTTTCTCTGGGCAAGACCGATGCTGTTCGGCTCATGACTAGCATCAACAAGGCCGTCGGCGACAATCGAATCCTCATTTGGTCTGCGTCAAAGGTGGAGCAAGCCGCGATCGAGAAATATCGGATCAGTGGTTCAGTGGCCGGCCCGAGTATCGCCCCATCGCAGCTTGCGGTGTATTTCAACGACGGCACGGGCGCCAAGATGGACTACTACGTCAAGCGCACGGTGCAGCTCGTAAAGAAGTGCCCAGCAAACGGCTATGAGCAAACAAGCGTTCGAATCACCAGCACAAACACTGCACCCGTTGACGCAGGGAAGTCCCTGCCGGCATATGTTACAGGCGGAGGCATCTTCGGTGTGCCGCCAGGTACGGTGCAAACCAACATCGTCGCGTACGGCCCCATTCAAGCCCATGTGGAATCAGCGACAATCGATGGGCAGAAGACCCCATTTGCTCCTTACCTTCACGCCAACCGACCAGTGGGTGTCGTCGCCCAGCAACTCGCGCCGGGTGATAGCAGGACCGTCGAGTTCACCTTCGGCAAAATTGTTCAGCACACGGAGCCTAACGTGGTTGTCACGCCTACAGTACAGTCGGTAAAGGATGTTGTTCTTCCAACGGAAAATGCGTCCTGCATCCCAGGGCAGTGACGGTCGCGTTAACACTATGTAAACCGTTTGGATTGAGCTTGGTTACAACTCCGTCGGGATGGTACCGTCTTTCTTGGGATATTTATCCGTAGTTCTGCACAGGGTCTCGTGCAGAGGGGACCTTTCCCCGAAATCGGGTATCAAAAAAATTAAACGTCTCCGGGGGGACACACATGAAGAAGACTTTTGCTGCACTCGCACTCGCAGGCTCCATTGCACTTATCGGCTCGGCTCCTGCCGTGGCCGCAACCTACCCGGCACTTCCGCCGCAGGCAGCCGTTTCTGACGGTGTTGTAGGCCCGGGTGAGACGTTTGTTTTCCGGGGCCAGGGCTTCCTCGCCGGAGAGCGGCTGATCATCCGTGTTACGCCGGGCCAGGCCCCTGCTTCCAACGGCGCCAACATTGCCGGTGGCCGGGCAGTGGCAGCACGCATCGCAGTTGTCGCAGAAGCGCAGGAGCTGTCCGCTACTGCTGACGCTCAGGGTGCCGTCGCACTGCCGATCGCCATCAATGAGCCCGGCACCTACTCCATCACCGCCACTGGCACCGAGTCCGGTGTGACCGTTGGCCCCGTCACCGTCACCGTGGCAGCTTCGCTCGCCAACACCGGCGGCTCCGTTGCCGGCAACACGGGCGGAGCTCCGCTTGCCAACACCGGCGGCCTGGCCAAGACCGGTGCCGACTCCGGGTTGGTCCTGTGGACCCTGGTTGGCGCTGGCGCCCTGGCCGCCGGTGCAACCTCTGTAGTGGTGGTTCGACGCCGCGCCAAGGCAGAGGCCGCTGCCTAACCGCAAGGCTTTTCAGCACCAACGAAGGTGGGTGCTTCTCCGATTTCGGAGAAGCACCCACCTTTTGCTTTGTGTGGTATCTATTTGATCTATGGGGAGACATTGGCGCAAAGCACCACGCAAGCTCGACATTTCCATTCCCCTCCCCCGCCAAAGGGTGCTGCACTACGTGCTTCTTCTCCTCCTAGCCGCGTCCGCCCTAGGGACGGCCGCCTTCGCCCTTCTACGGACCTCGTGAGGTCCACTTGAGGCTCCTCCAGAACTATCGCTTCTGGCGCACGGTACTGGTCGCCATGCTGATTCCCCTGACGCTCATTGCTTTTTGGCCCTCACCAGTTGATAAGCCTGTTTCAGGACAACTCACGGCGGTCCTGAACTTTCTCCACAGGCACGGCGTGCCGGGCTGGTTCAACTACAAATTTGTTGAAGCCTTCGCGAACGTTGTTCTTTTCATGCCGGTCGGTTTTGTAAGCGCACTTGCATTTCCCGCCAAACACTGGTGGCAAATTGGCGCCTTCGGACTGCTGATTTCGGGCTGTATAGAGCTTGGCCAACTGCTGTTTCTTCACGACCGCTTTGCAAGCCCGTCAGACATCGTGACAAACACGTCAGGAGCGGTCATAGGCGCCCTTCTGGCAGCCTTCGCTGTACAGACGCAGAAGAGGCCCGCTGCCTTGCGACAACGGGCCTCCAAGCAGCCATAAAACGTCGAGACTAGCCGACGAATCCCTTCATCCAGGTCTTCAGATCCTCGCCAAACTCAACGCGCTCTGAAGCAAGCGTGATAACGGCCTTGAGATAGCTCAGCTTGTCACCGGTGTCGAAGCGACGGCCCTTGAAGATCACACCGTAAACCCCTGAGCCTTCGCCCTCACCGGCGGCAAGCGTCTGCAGCGCGTCCGTCAGCTGGATCTCTCCGCCGCGGCCAGGCTCCGTCGTCTCAAGAATGCCGAAGACGGACGGGTGCAGTACGTAGCGGCCGATCACCGCCAGGTTGGACGGCGCCTCTCCCGTTGCAGGCTTCTCCACCAGGCTGTTGACGCGGACGTATTCCTCGCCTTCCACTGCGGTGATGTCTGCACAGCCGTATGCGCTGATCTGGGACGGATCTACTTCGATCAGGGCGATCACGGAACCGCCGGTCTTCTGCTGCACTTCCATCATGGTCGTGAGCAGGTCCTCGGCCTCGTCGATCAGGTCGTCACCCAGCAGCACGGCGAACGGCTCGTTGCCTACGTGCTGGCTGGCACACAGGACGGCGTGGCCCAGGCCCTTGGCCTCGCCCTGGCGGACGTAGTGAATGGGACCCAGCTCCGACGCGTACTGCACGGACTCCAGGCGTTCCTTGTCGCCCTTCAGCTCCAAGGCACGCTCCAGGCCCGGCTCGCGGTCAAAGTGGTCCTCAAGGGAGCGCTTGTTGCGCCCCGTGATCATCAGCAGGTCTGTGAGGCCGGACTTGACGGCTTCTTCGACGACGTACTGGATGGCCGGCCGGTCTACCACCGGCAACATTTCCTTCGGCATTGCCTTGGTGGCGGGCAGGAAGCGAGTCCCCAATCCGGCAGCAGGAATGACGGCTTTGGTTATTGCTTTCCCCGTAGTCATAGCTGAACCATACAAATCAGGGGCAGGCAAAGGCAATTTTCCGCTACCGGACTGCGGCTCCCGCTTCTTCGGGAATGCTCCGACCCCATCTCCCGGCCATGGGCAAAGGCACGGACCCTTTCGCCAGACTAGGAGCCGGACTCGTCCAAGAAGGTAGTCCCGCCTTCATCCGTCACCAACTGGTCCGATTCGCTCAGCACTGCCGACGCGGAACAGTCATCGCACCGGCCAACAAATTGATGGGGGCAGGCCGAGAGGTTGATGCCGTCCCCAGTGGATAATCTGGCTCGCATGGGATCCTGCCGTTCCTGGGTCGTTCCCGGCTTGCTGGGCGACTCAATGTTTTAGCCACCACGATCATGGTGCCGGCGAAAGGCTGGATGAGAGCCTTGGTGCGAAAGCCCTCTCCTCGCCGGCACTCCCAGTAAACAGCCAAGCCAAGCGGGAAACACGAGTAACCCATACCCGTTCCTTCAGGCCGACCGTACTTCCCCAAGCCCGGGAGAGGCGCTGCTACCCAAACCCCCTACGGTTTCGACAGGCTCAACCACCGGCAGTCCGCGCCGGCTCCCCCACCAGCTTTGGTTTCCGCAGGCTCAACCAACGGGCGGGTTGGTTTCGCTCCCCATCCGCACCCTTACCTCGCAAGCTCGGTCAGGGAACCCTGCGGGCGTGGGCCCGGCTCAACCACCGGACTATCGCGCTCAATGTGCGCGGATGGTGCGGTAAATCCCGGTATGGTCCAGGTCGCCGTCGCCTGCCGCCACCATGTCTTCGAAGGCGTTCTGCACGCAGGCCGCGAGCGGGAGCTTCAGTCCCGTCTGGCCGGCGATTTCCATGATGAAGCCCAGGTCCTTGAGCTGGTTCTTTGCGGATCCGCCGCCGTCAAAGTCCTGCTCCACCCACCGCCGTCCCTTTTGCGCCAGGACCTCGGAGTTCGCCAGGCCGCCGGCAAGAACGGCCTGGACCTTCTCCAGGTCCAGGTTGCTGCCTGCCGCCAGGGCCATCGCCTCGGCAAGTGCCGTAACAGTTGCCGCCACCACGATCTGGTTACAGGCCTTCACGGTTGACCCGGCACCGGTGTCCCCGAACCGCACCACTGTTGAGCTGTACAGCTCGAACAGCGGTGTCACCCGGTCCACGGCCTCCCGCGGGCCACCCGCCATGATGCTCAGCCGGGCTTCTTCAGCCCCGATGGTGCCGCCGCTCAAGGGGGCGTCCACCACCACCACGCCCCAGCTGCGCTGGCACTTGGCTGCGAAGTCAGCCACCGCCACGGGTGACACGGTCCCGTGGACCACCAGGATGGGGTGCTGTATTCCGGCGGCCCGCCAGCCCTCCAGCAGGCCGTCGCCGCCGTGGAGCAGGGCTTCCACCTGGGGCAGGTCGGGCAAAACGGTAAGGACGACGTCGCGTGCGGCCTCCGCCGGGGAGTCCGCCACGGTGCCTCCCCCGATGGCACGGGCCTTTTCCGGTGTCCGGTTCCACAGAGTCAGGGGAACTCCGTGCCTGAGGATGTTCCGTGCGATGGGGGCGCCCATCGGTCCGGTGCCCAGGAGGGCAACGGACGGATAGGTGCCGGGCAGCTGCTGCTGTTCCAGTCTGGGCGTCTGCATGGGCCTAGAAGGGGATGAGTCCGGCAAGGGCGGGCAGGAACGTGCTGAACCACGGGACGGCAGCGAGCACCAGCAGTCCGAGGAACACGGCGATCAGGTAGGGCCAGAAGTGTTTGAGGCTCCTCTCCACCGTCTCGTGCCCCGTGGCGCAGGCAACGTAGAAGCCGACGCCGGCGGGCGGGGCAAAGGAGCCGATGCCCATGGAGATGATCAGGACCATGGCGTACTGCACCGGGTTGACGCCGAAGTCGACGGCGATGGGCAGCAGCAGCGGCGCGAAGATCAGGACAGCGGGGAGGCCTTCGAGCAGCTGCCCCATGATCACCAGCAGCACGATGGTGAAGAGCATAAAGAGCAGCGGGGAATCGCCCAGCCCTGACATGAGGTCGTGGATCTGCTGCGAGACGCCGGCAACGGCAAGGGTCTGGGCCAGGGGCGAGGCCGCGGCGATGATGAACAGCACCATGCCCGCCGTCGTGGTGGTTTCCCGCAGTGTGTCACCCAGCAGCTTCCTGCTGCCGCGCCGGTAGGCCGCGGCGAGGATGAACGCGTAGGCCACTGCCACCGAGGACACTTCGGTGGGGGTGGCGAAGCCGCTGAGGATGCCGACCACCATGCCCACCGGGAGCAGCAGGGTGGGGATGGCGAAGAACGTCGCTGTGCCGCGGGCCCGCCACGTGGCCTTCGGGCTGGCCACGCCGCCCTGCTTCTTGGCCCGCAGGAAGACCAGCGCCATGACCACCAGGGCCAGGAAGGCCGCCGGAACGAAGCCGGCCAGGAAGAGCGTGGTAGTGGAGATGGTGGTGATGGAGCCGAGGATGAGCAGCACGATGCTCGGCGGAATGGTTTCACCCATGATCGCGGAGGCGGACAGCACGGCCACCACTTCCCCGCGCGGGTACTTCCGCTCTTCGAGCATGCCGCGCATGGTGGTGCCCACAGCCGCGACGTCTGCCACCTTTGAACCGGAGATGCCAGAGAAGATGTACATGGTGACCACCACCACCTGGAGGAGACCACCACGGAGGTGTCCGATGAGGGCGTCCACGAGCCGTGCCAGCGGAAGGGTCAGCCCGGCCGAGTTCATCACGGTTCCGGCGAGGATGAAGAAGGGGATGGCCAGCAGGACGAAGCCTTTGGCCCCGGATGCCATACCGATGGGGATGGCACTGATTTCGGAGATGCCGCCCAGGTACAGGTAGATTCCGGAGGCCAGCGCCAGGACGAAGGCGATGGGCAGGCCGAGGAACAGCAGGATGAACAAGACTGCCAGGACCACCGCGAGGAGTGCGTTGGGGGACGCGTAGTAGAACAGCGGCTGGGCCATGGCCACGAGGGCAAAGAGGACAGCGGTAATGCCCGCGGCCACCAGTACGGGCCGGCGTTCCTGGCGCCACAGTTTCAGCAGGGCAAACCAGGCAATGAGGACCATGCCGAGCGAGAAGGGCAGTGAGACCCAGAAGACGGGCAGCTGCAGGATGGGTGTCTTCTCTTCGATCTGCTGGACCAGGGTGGGAACAAAGAGGGCGAAGGTGCCGGCGCTCATCACCAGGACAAGCCAGTCCACGAGGGCCGCCAGGTAGGGCTTCCAGCCCACGGGGAGCCGCATGATGAGGGCCTGGACGGACATGTGCGCGCCCTTGGGGTACGCGATGGCCCCGCCGATGAAAGCGATGGTCAGGAGTGCGATTTCGGAGACTTCCTGCGTCCACAGGACGGAGTCGCCGGTGATGACCCTGATCATGATGTTCAGCAGGATGACCACGAGCTCTGCGATGATGGCCGCACCCACCACACCTTCGAGGGCCTTATCGAACCACAGTGCGCCGCTCCAGCGCGGCGGGACGTGATCGTGGTGGAGGATTTCTTCCGCGTCTGAGGGGATGACCTCCTCTATTTCCTCGGGGGTATTGATGTGTTTCATGTGTCTTCTTCCGGACTGTCGACGTTGAGAGTGGGATGCGGTGGGCGGGGTCCGGGGAGCGGTGGGCTCCCCGGACCGCGCGTGCTACTTGCTGGCGTTGAAGGCGACTGCCTGGTCGAAGAACTCTTTGCCGATCAGGTTCGAGAACTCCGGGTAGAGGCTCTTGGAGGCGGCCTTGAACTCTTCGAGGCCGGCGGCGCTGACCTCGTTGGCCTGCATGCCCTTGGCCTTCAGCTCGTCCAGCTGCTTCTTGGACTGCTCCTCGTCGTAGCCGGTCTTGTACGTTGCCGTCTCTTCCGAGGCCTCGGTGACGGCCTTCTTCTGGTCCTCGGACAGGCTGTCCCACTTCTTGGAGGACAGCGCCAGGACCCAGGCGTCGTTGATGTGGTTGGTCAGGGAGACGTACTTCTGGACCTCGGAGAACTTGTTGGTCCACGGTACTTCGATGGGGTTTTCCTGCCCGTCGATGGTGCCGGTCTGCAGGCCGGTGAAGACCTCGGAGAACGCCATGGTGGTGGGGCTGGCGCCGAGCTTGGTGAAGTAGTCAGTCCACAAGGTGTTGCCGGGGACGCGGATTTTCAGGCCCTTCAGGTCCGAAGGCTGCTGGATGGGCCGGACCGAGTTGGTGATTTCCCGGCCGGTGCGGGTCAGGAAGCTGAGCGCAACGGTGTCCTTTTCTTTGAGCTTGTCCTTCAGTTCCTTGCCGGGCTCACCGTTCAGGAAGGCTGCCTCCTCCTTGGTGTCCTTGAAGAGGTAGGGGATGCTGATGGCATTCATCTCCGGCACCACCGACGCGTACACCGACGTCGAGAGGATCAGGGCGTCCAGGGACCCTCCCTGCAGACGGGTGACGGCAGCGTTCTGGTCGCCGCTGAAGCTTGTTCCGTTAGGAACCACCGTGACGGTCACGGAACCATTGGATGACTTTTTGACCTGGTCCGCAAAGTGCTGTGCGGAGACGCCCACGGAAGAGGTGAGCGGATCCGGGATGGAGAGCTGGATCTTGGCGGGCGGAGCGCCAGTCCCGCCGGCGGGAGCTCCGGAGGCGCAGCCGGCGAGGACTGAGGCTGCCAGGGTGCAGGCGAGCACCCCGGTGAGGGCGCGGGTCTTGGAATTCATGTGAAGCCTTTCTTCGTTGGAAGGAGTCTTGTTCCGGAGGCGTGAACGCTGTCTGAGGTCCATTGCCGCGCCCGGGGCAGTGCGTGGATGGTTAGGCGGTGACTGCGGTTTCCGAGACGAGGGCTTCGGTTTCCCTGCGGAGCTCAAGGGCCTGTGCCAGGGAGTCGTCCATGATCACATCGTCCCAGCCGACGATTCCGCCCTTGGGGACGTCGTTGCGCAGTTCCACGTGGTGGGCCAAGGCCACGGGCAGTGCGCCTGTGGCGACTGAGTGCTTTGCCGAAACCAACTGGCCCCAGACGGTGTACCCGCCTTCGCCGTCGAGGAACTCGCCTGCCTTGAGGTCCTTCTTGGCGGTAGCAACGACGTCGCCGAAGAACCCGATGGGGGCACCGGTGGCAACCCCGCGCAGGACGGCGTTGGCGATGGACATGTTCAGTTCCAGGCCCACGTAGTGGTAGGGACGGTAGAGCGCCGCGTACTGGCCGGTGGGGTCCGGGTGCCAGGGGTACTCGTTGAAGCAGCCGGAGACGTAATCGTTCGTGGCCTTGACCACCACGAACACGCCTTCCTGGGTGTTGTGGGGGATCCAGGTGCCGTCGCGCTTGACGCTGGACATGACCTCCACGCTGCCTTCATGGGCGAGGACTCCCCCGACGTCGGCCGGGCGGCAGATGGTGGCGATCTCCTCGACGTCCCCCGGAGTGAAGGTCAGCCCGGAGTCAGAAGGCACCAGTCCGGCGCCGTTGGCCACGGCCGCCATCTCGATGGAGGCCTTGGTGCCGTCGCGGAAGGAGGTGTGCATGTTGGGGTTCAGCTGGCCGGAATCGGTCAGTTCCTTGGAGAACTCCCAGTTCTCCCACACGTTGTCCGGGTTCATCTCGTGGTAGTGCTCAAGGAATTTTGCGCCCTTGCCGGCACAGACGACGTCGAAGCCGCTGGTGCGTGCCCAGTCCACCAGTTCCATGATCAGTGCGGGCTGGTCGCCGTAGGCCATGGAGTAGACGACGCCGGCAGCTTCAGCGCGCCGGGCCAGGGCCGGGCCGGCCAGTGCGTCTGCCTCGACGGTGACCATGATGATGTGCTTTTTGGTTTCGATGGCGCGCAGGGCGTGCTTCACCCCGACGATCGGGTTGCCTGTTGCTTCGACAATGATGTCGATGTCCACATCGAACAGCTCATCTGCGTTGGCCACGATGGCCGTTGAGCGGTCCCGCAGCGCGGTGGCGATGTCCGGAGCGATCTGGTCCTTGGGCCATCCCACCAGGTCAAAAGCGCCTTCAGCACGCTTGACGTTGATATCGGCGATCGCCACCACATGGATTCCGGGGATGTTGTTCGCCTGGGCCAGGTACATGGTGCCGTAGCGGCCGGCTCCAATGAGTCCGACCCGGATGGGGCGGCCATCTTGCTCGCGGTCGCTCAGAAGCTTGTGAAGGTTCATGGGGATCTCTCTGCTTGCGTTCAGCGCGGAAGCATCCTCCACCGGGACTTGGCGGAGCAACTTCTTCGTCGCTAACTGGAATTCTCGAACCGGAGTGGAACCGGTTCCACATTTGTACCAGTCGGTGTTAGGCTGTGTCAACAATCACTTCGCAAGGCAAAAAGGTCTGCCGGATACGGCGGACCGGAGCAGATGCGGGGACCGCTACACGATTTGAAAGAGGAGGAGCAATGAAGAAGCCCCCAACAATTCGCGATGTCGCAGCGGCGGCGGGCGTCTCAGTCTCCGTCGTATCCCGCGTCCTGAACCCGGAGTCGGGGCCGGTAGCTCCGGCAAAGCGCGAAACGGTGCTGAGAGTCATCGAGGAATTGGCGTACCGGCCGCGCGCCGCCGCCCGCGAGTTGAGCGTGGGGAGCACACCCACGGTGGGTCTTGTGGTGGCGGACCTCGCCAACCCGTTCTTTGCCCAGCTCGCGGACCGCATCGTCTGGGAGGCCCGCAGCCACGGCGTGCAGGTGATGGTCATGACCACACAGGAGGACCCCCACCTCGAAGCCGATTCCCTGGACACCCTCCTGGACCGTTCCGTTGCCGGAGTCATCGCCACGCCCACGGGCGCGAACATTGAAAAGTGGGCGCGCCTCCAATCCATGGGCGTGGACGTGGTCTTCGTGGACCGCACCATCCCCGAACTGGGGAACGTCGACGTCGTAAGCATTGCGAACACAGACTCCGCCCGGCGCGCCACCGAATACCTGCTCAGCCTGGGGCACAAGCGCATCGGCCTCATTTCCGGGCCTGTCACCACGTCCACGGGGCGGGCAAGGATCCAGGGCTACCAGAGCGCCCACGAGGCCTACTCGGTGAGTGTCGATCCCCAGCTGATACGCGATGTGCCGTTCCGGGGAGACGGCGGAGGTGACGCCGTGGGGTCCCTCCTGGGCCTCCCCGACCGTCCCACCGGCCTCATCGTGGCCAACACGGCCCAGGTGCAGAGCTCCGTCCGGCGCTTGATCCAGCGGGGTGTGCAAATACCCGAGGATCTCTCGGTCATAGTCTTTGACGACAATCCATGGACCGAGCTGACAACGCCTCCGCTCAGCGTGATCCGCCAGCCCATCGACATGCTCGCAGTCCATTCACTGGAACTGGTACTGGGGCGCATGCAGGGCAAACTCCCTTCCACCCCGCGCGTCATCGAAGTCAACGCAGACTTTGTCCCGCGCAGCAGCTGCTCCCCGCTCCTCCTGACACCCAGCCGATAAGGAAACACCATGACTGTTATTGTTACCGCCATCTTCACCCCCAAGGACGGGGCGTTCGACGACGTAGTGGCCGCCCTCTCCCCCGCCATTGCCGAAGTACACGACGAGCCCGGCTGCGAGCTCTATGCCATCCATGAGGCACCCAACGGCCAGATCGTCATGATCGAAAAGTGGGAATCCGCGGAACTGCTGGACGCCCACGGCGCAGGGGAACCCGTCAAGCGCCTGAACGCCTCCCTCGAAGGCCTCCTGCAGGGCCCTGTTGAGGTCACCCGGCTCGCGCAGATCCCGGCAGGAACACCGCATCAGGGCACCCTCTGATGAAGCCCGTCATTGTTGTGATGGGTGTGTCCGGCGCAGGGAAATCGACAGTGGGCGCGGCGCTTGCCGAACGCCTGGGCGCTGCCTTCGTCGACTCCGACTCGCTGCACCCGAAAGCGAACGTCGAGAAGATGGCCGCCGGGACGCCGCTGACGGATGAGGACCGGTGGCCCTGGCTCGATCTGGTGGGGGCTGAGCTGGCTTCAGACCACGCTGATGGGATTGTGGTTGCCTGCTCCGCCCTGAAGCGCGCCTACCGGGACGCCATCAGGGCCAAAGCGCCCTCGGCGGTGTTCGTTCAACTCCAGGTGGAGCTTCCGCTCCTGCAAGAGCGTGTTGCCCGGCGGCCCGGGCACTTCATGCCCGCTTCACTGCTGACGTCCCAGCTGGAAACGCTGGAGCCGCTTGAAGCGGACGAGGCAGGACTAACGGTGTCCACCCAGGAAGGAATCGAGGCGACTGCCGATGCGATCGTCGCGCAGCTTCGCGCCCCTGCGGCAGTCGCGTCCTGAAGCAGCGCTGCCTTGCGTCTCTAGGGTGGGTGGGGTGGCCGCCCGTCGGCTACCCCGCCTGCTTTGGTTTCGCTCCCCACCCGCACCTTACCTCGCAAGCTCGGCCACGGAACCCTACGGGCGTGGGCCCGGCTCAACCGCCGAACTGCGGCTCGCGCTTTTCCTGGAACGCCCTGAAACCCTCGGCGTAATCGTCGGTTTTGCAGAGCCGTGCCTGCTCGGTGTTTTCCTCGGCCATGGCTTCCCACAGGCCCAGGCGCTGGTCGCGGATGTGCGCCACCAGCTCCTTGCTGGCGGTGAAGGCACCGGTGGCGCCGCGGGCCACCTTGGCCACGATGGCCCGGGTGGTCTCCAACAGCTCGTCGGCCGGCATGGCACGGCTGAACAGGCCCTGCGCCACCGCCTCGGTGCCGCTGATCAGCTCGGCCGTGTAGATCAGGTCCAGCGTCCGGTGCATGCCCAGCCGCTCCGTGAAGTACCAGTGCCCGCCCGAATCCAGCGTGGCGCCCAGCTTGGCGAAGGGCGAGCCGAACTTCGCGTTCTCCGCCACGTACACCACGTCCGTAGCCAGCAGCAGCCCCAGCCCCACGCCCAGGCAGGCCCCGTGGGCGGCAGCGAACGTGGGAGCCGGGAACGTGCTCATCTTCTTCAGCAGCGGCTCCACCAGCCCGCTGAGGTACGTCGCGGCATCGTCATTCTCCGGGTTCACGCCCTGGATGTCCCGCCCCGCGCAGAAGGCGCGGCCCTCTCCCCTGAGCAGCAGCGCCCGCACGTCACCGCGTGAGGCGGCGGCAGCAGCGTCGTCGTACGCCTGGGACAACTCCGCCAGCGCCTGCTCATCCAGCGAGTTCAGCTTGTGCGGGGCGTCCAGGACCACTTCGGCGACGTTGTTGCTGATGGAGAGGGAAATCATGGAACTCCTTGGTTGAGACGGGTCGCTGTTTACACGTCGAAGTCGACGGTGACTTCCTTGCTGGTGGGGTGGCTCTGGCAGGTCAGGACGTAGCCCTTGTCCAGCTCATCCTGCTCCAGCGCGTAGTTTTCGTCCATGGTCACGCTGCCGGTGACCACCTTGGCGCGGCACGTGCCGCACACTCCCCCGGCGCACGCGAACGGCACATCCGGGCGGACCCGCAGCGCGGCGTTGAGGATGGACTCGCGGGCGTGGGTGGGGCTGGCCACCTCGCCCTGCAGGCCGTCCAGCTTGAACGTGATCTTGTACGTCTCCTTGGACTCGTCCACCACCACGGGCCGGCCCGCATGCCCCTCCGGCTTATCAGGCTTGCCGGAGGTAAACAGCTCGAACCTGATGTTCTCCGGCTTCACCCCGCGCTCGGCCAGGGTGTCCCGGCACAGCTGCACCAGCTCGAACGGCCCGCACAGGAACCACTCGTCCACATCGTCCGCGTGGATGGCGGTGCCCAGCAGCTGCTGGAGCTTCTCGGCGTCGATCCTTCCGCTGAGCAGCGGCGCGATCCGCTGCTCGCGGGACAGCACGTGGTGGATGGCCAGCCGCTGCGGGTACTTGTCCTTCAGGTCCGCCAGCTCCTCCAGGAACATCACGTCCATGGCGGCCTTGTTGGCGTAGATCAGATCGAACCGGCACTGCGGGTTGGCGGCCAGCAGCGTCCGGGCGATGGCGATCACCGGGGTGATCCCGCTGCCGGCGGCGATGGCCACAAAGTTCGCCTCCCCCTGCCCGGCAACGTCCCCGGCGAGCTCCTCCGGGTTGTTCATGGAGTTCATCCGGTTCTGCTCCACGGCCTGGCCGTCCTTGCCGTGCCTGGACACGAACGCGCCCATGGGGCTCATCACGTCCAGCGTGTCCCCGGCCTTCAGCTCGGCGTTGGCCCAGGTGGAGAACAGCCCGCCCAGGTCCTTCTTCACGGCCACGCGGATCTCGCTGCTGCCATCCGCGAAGCTGCGCGGCTCGGCGCAGATGGAGTAGCTGCGGCGCACCTCTTTTGGCACCCCGGTTTCGTCCGGCAGCTTGGTGCGCAGGGCCACGTACTGGCCCGGCAGGTAGTCGAACTGGCCGGCGAGTTCCTGGGGCACGTGGAAGGCCACCTCGATGGCGTCCTCGGTGAGCCGGCGCACCTCCTTCACGGCGAGCGTGTGGAAGGACGGACGACGGCGGCCGGTGGCCTGCGCCGATTCGGCGGCGGTCTGGCGGACAACAGGCATGGGGCTTCCTTACAGCACTTTAAAGTAGTCGAACGGTTCCTTGCAGTCCTGGCACACATAGAGCGCCTTGCAGGAGGTGGAGCCGAAGCGGGTGAGCTCTTTGGTGTTCAGGCTGGCGCACTGCGGGCACTTGACCGCCATGGTCAGGCGGATTGGGCCAGCGTGCCTTTGTGCCGTGGACATGCCCGACGGCGGGGCGATGCCGTATTCCTGCAGCTTCGCCTTGCCTGCCTCCGTCATCCAGTCCGTGGTCCAGGCCGGGGCGAGGACCAGGTCAACCTGGACGTCCTCGTAGCCCTCTTTGGCGAAGGCTGCTTTGAGGTCGTCGCGGATGGCGTCCATGGCGGGGCAGCCCGAGTAGGTGGGGGTGATGGTGACGGTGACTTTTCCTGTTTCCGCCACCTGCACGTTCCGCAGGATGCCCAGGTCCTCGATGGTGAGCACAGGGATCTCCGGATCGCACACGGTGGCGGCGATGTCCCACGCCTTCTGCCGCGGCGTCCGGGTCCGGGTTTCGAAGTCCGAGATGTACATGGCCGCGGTCACCAGTTTGCTCCGGGATGCTCGCGGGCCAGCACCTGCATCTCGGCCAGGAGGTAGCCCAGGTGCTCGGAGTGCTTGCCCCTTCTGCCACCGCCAGGCGCTGCGGGCACGTCCGGCACCTCGAGCTCGGCTTCGGCGAGGACTTCGCCGGTGAGCCGGTCGAAGTCCTCGCGCAGGCTGGACGGCGCGACGGCGGCACCCGCCTCGACGAGGCGCTGCGTCAGGTCATCGTCCTGGAACAGTTCGTGGACGTACGGCCACATCAGGCGCAGGCCGTGGATCATCCTGGTGCGTGATTCTTCGGTGCCGCCGGCCAGGCGGAGGATCCACTGGGCGCTGTGGTCCCGGTGGTAGTCCACTTCCTTCACGGCCTTGGCGGCGATGGCGGCCAGGGTTTCATCGCTTGATGCCGTCAGCCGGCGGTACAGCTCGAACTGGTAGTAGCTCACGATGAACTGGCGGGCGATGGTCACCGCGAAGTCACCGTTGGGCTGCTCGAACAGCTGGACGCTGCGGAACTCGTGCTCGCGGCGGAAGTACGCTAGGTCATCCTCACTCTTGTCCCAGGCGCCGCCGGCGTAGCTGAGGAAGCTCCGGGCGTGGCCCAGCTGGTCCAGGGCGATGTTGCCCAGGGCCACGTCCTCCTCCAGCTCGGGGGCGCGGGAGATCCAGTGGCCCAGGCGCTGGGCGAGGATCAGGGCATCGTCGCCCAGGCGGAGGGCGTACTCGGCGACGTCTTCGCTTGGTTTGGCGAGGCCGGTGCGGACCTCGAGGGCGATGTCCTCCGGGCGCAGGGCATTGCCGGGGGTGATGCGGGTGGCGGAGGCGTTGGAGTCGCCGCCGGCTACTCCGGTGGAGATGTCGCCGTGGCCGGTTGTCTCGGTTGCTTCGGGGGCTTGGGGGCTCACAGGTGCTTTACCCCTTCGCTCTTGGTGTAGTACGTGGCGTGCCGGTAGTCCTTGCCCTGGGGCGACTCGAAGAACGAGCCCTTGGCATCGGGGTCACTGGCGGCGATGGCGTCGGCCGGCACCACCCAGATGGAGACGCCCTCGTTGCGGCGGGTGTAGAGGTCGCGGGCGTTGCGCAGGGCCATGGCGGCATCCGGTGCGTGCAGGCTGCCTGCATGCACGTGGCTCAAACCGCGGCTCGACCGGACAAAGACCTCCCACAGGCCCCACGCGCCGCGGTCTGCGTGGTTGACGGCGGGCTGGATCGAGGGAACCTGGTTCTCCGAGGCCGGGGTTGTTGCGGCGGCCTTGGTCTCGGTGGCGGCTGCCTCCGGGGTGGGGGCGCCGGCCGGAACCTGCTCCGCGCCGCGGATCACTTCACTGGCCGAACTTGCGGGGACTTCCGGGTTGCCGTGGGGGCTCATGCTGCGTATTCCTTCGTCGTCATTGACTGCTTTGCCTGCTGTTTTGCTGCATAAGCCGCAGCTGCCTCGCGGACCCAGGCGCCGTCGTCGTGCGCTTCCCTGCGGCGCTCAAGGCGCTGCGCGTTGCAGGGGCCGCGGCCGGCGAGCACTTCCTGGAACTCGTGCCAGTCCAGCGGGCCGTGCTCCCACTTCCTGGTGTCCTCGTTGTAGCGGACCTGGTCATCGGGGAGGGTGAGGCCCAGGACCCGGACCTGTTCCACCATCATGCCCACGAAGCGGCTGCGAAGTTCATCGTTGCTGAAGCGCTTGATGTTCCAGGCCATGGACTGCTTGGAGTTGGGCGAATCGTCATCCGGCGGGCCGAACATCATCAGGGCCGGGGCGTACCAGCGGTTCACGGCGTCCTGGGCCATCTGCTTCTGCTCGGGGGTGCCGTTGGAGAGTTCGAGGAGGATCTCGAAGCCCTGGCGCTGGTGGAAGGATTCTTCCTTGCAGATGCGTACCATGGCGCGGCCGTAGGGTCCGTAGGAGGCGCGGCACAGCGGGACCTGGTTGCAGATGGCGGCGCCGTCCACCAGCCAGCCGATGGCACCCATGTCCGCCCAGGTCAAAGCCGGGTAGTTGAAGATGGACGAGTAGCGGGCCTTGCCGGCGATGAGGTCTTCCATCATCTTGTCCCGGGTCTGGCCCAGGGTCTCGGCGGCGCTGTAGAGGTAGAGCCCGTGGCCGGCCTCGTCCTGGACCTTGGCCATGAGGATGGCCTTGCGCTTCAGGCTGGGGGCGCGGGAGATCCAGTTGGCCTCCGGCTGCATGCCGATGATCTCGGAGTGCGCGTGCTGGGAGATCTGCCGCAGCAGCGTCTTGCGGTAGGCCGCCGGCATCCAGTCCTTGGGCTCGATGCGTGAATCCTCGGCCATGACGCGGTCAAAGTTGGCCTGGCCTGCCGCCTCATCTTCCGGGGATAGCTCAGCTGGCACTGACTGCAAGTTCTGCGCTGCCATGGTTGCTCCTATGCAAAGACCTTCTGGGACGTGCCGAATTATTTACCGACCGTTCGTTCAGGATATGCGGAAGCGCAGAAGCCCGTCAAGCGTCACACCAGTTCCACCAGCCAAAGCAGGCAGCGCGAAGGGACGCTCCTATGTCTGTCAGACGGCTGGAAACGGGCGCGGCCGGGCAGTTACATGCGCGCTGGCGCGCGACCCACGGACCTGGGTTCCGAAATGCTCTAGCGTCGTACGTTAATGCGGCTCTGGACGACGGCGGCAAGAGCCCTGAGTACCTGTTGTTCGGAGACAGGAAATTCCCGGGGCTCCTGGTCGATGATGCACAGGCTTCCGATGTTCCAGCCGCGCGGACCGTGTAAGGGAAAGCCAGCGTAGAAACGGATAAAGGGCTCACCGACCACAAGCGGGTTAGAAGCGAACCGGTCATCGGCGTGTGTGTCGTTGATGACAAGCATCGCATTCCCCTCGACCGTCCTAGTGCAGAGCGCGATCTCCCGGGGCGTTTCCTCCCGTAAAGGGCCCACCGCTGACTTCAGGAACTGGGTGTCTTTTGCGATGAGGGACAGGGACGCCGTGCTCACGCCAAAGAATTCCTTGGCGGCGACGACCACCCTGTCATAGATCTCCTCCGCCCCCGAGTCCATCAGACCCGTATCGTGCAGCGACTGCAGCCGTTCCGCCTCTGCCCGCTCAGGGCTGAGCAGAGTCCGTCCGGCGGCTCCCAGCGCCGCCAAAATATCTTCGTCATCGACCTCTTGAGTATCGGAGGAATGTCCGGCATTGCCCCGGCTCGTCCCGGTTGCAACTGTCGGGCTACTGCCCTTGTCGAATCCATCGGCCCCCGCGCCGATATCGACGTGACGTTCAGGCTCCGGCAGGGATAGGGCCCCATGGAGGTAGGCGGACAATTCAAACTCCGAAAACTGACGCCGCCCGAAATAAACCGGCCAGGCAATTGTGGGGTCCAGACCAGCAAGAACCATGAGAGCAAGTTCCCGTCGTCGGCGCTCGGCCTCTTCATCCACACTGACCACCTCCTACCCCGGCATCCCTTGAGCGGAACTGCCGTTCGCCGTTACAAGCCATATTGATAAGTGTACTTACTAATATGTCGTGCGAACACCCAGACCGACCGGCAGCGTAAAGGGCTCAATTTCAATCTCCACCGCACGTCATCAACGATCTGGTGCCACGTCTGCGTTGGCCGCGGCGCACTGCCCACTTGCTGGCACCCGCACGGCAGCGGAGGCAGGGCTGGCTCCTGAAGCGTTCCTGAGACCAGGAGCCAGCCCCTTGCGGAGCCCCCGGTGAAGGCTAAAAGAACCTCTCCCCAGCGAGGTAGAACACCGCTACTGCAGATACTTCTTTACCTGAGCGCTTTCGACAAGAGCAAAGGCCCCACCAATTTTGCGAGGAGTCCCTGAGACAGGGTGCACGGGCGACTGTAAAAGCTGATCCTGATTCGGCCTGGGCTCACTTGATGGTCTTGCCGGATTTAGGGAGCAGAAGCAAGGATTGGTTATGAGGGACGTGCGACTGGCAGCCAGAATTCTGCTCCAGGAGAGATCTGTGGCTTTGATCGATGTCTGGATCCTGTACTGGAACAACGGCGGGCGCTGCCATCCCGTTGAATTCGATGCCATCATTCATGGTGCGTTGCCGGGTGCCTGGTTTGATACGGAAGCTCTCGGCTTTGCACTGGATGAGTTAATGCTGGAAACCAGCGGCTGATCGGACTCCCTGCCGGGGAGTCTCAGTCTAGGGGGCAGCCGCTGGCCTCCACCCTGGTAGCAGCTCATCCAACCTTCCCAGACGTTCCGGGTACAGCGTGCCCTTCTTCAGTGCGTACCGCTGAACTGCCAGCCACTTGCCCAGCGTGTATGCCTCAGATGATGCGGATGCGCCCATGGTTGGAAGCCTGCCGTAACTCTGCAGGTGGTCCACGATTTCTTCCAACCGGCTGTTCCAACGTTCGGTGTCACCGGAGGGGCGCTGGCGCCAGCCAGGCAGCGCGTTGTTCAACTTGGCTAGGCGTTCCTCATGCTGGCGGTCCCGGCTTGCAGCTTGCCGGTACAGCCAGTTAGCCAGGCTTCGCTCGGCAAAGTCAGGAGACTCGCTCGATGGCCACCTGCCGTGACCGGTCTTGAATCGAACGACACGGGCAAGCATCTGATCCCAGCCGGGACGCAGCCTGTAGGGCGAGCTCCACCCGGGCAGCGCCCTTTCCAACTTCTCAAACTTTTCCGGCAGGAGTAGCCCGTTCCGCAAGCTGGCCTTCTGATGCCGGAGCCAGAAAGCTAGCATTCGCTCGCCCGGGTCTTCGCCGGACTGGGAGGGAACCCGGTTGCGCTCCTTGACGAAGCTAACGTACTTATCGAGCTGTTCGTCCCAATCACGGCGAGGAACCATATCGGGGTCTCGGCCTGAGGCCCCCACGGATTCCAATTTCTCCACTTCCTGGTTCCTGCCTTTTCGTGGATGCGTCAGGACTCGTTGCCCAGACGAGTCCATCTTTTCGAGTTCGCTCGATGTCGTCTAGGCAGCAGGTCGTTCTGCCACTTCCCCGGCGTGGGGGCGGAGGCCATCATTAGAGGTACAGAGCGCTGCGATTTGAATCGGAGGCTGCCATGATCCAGGCCCTGCTGTGCAAGCTGAACATTCGGCACGAATGGCATCTCGAACATGCCGAAGACGGCGGCGTTTATAGACGCTGTCGCCGATGCGGCAAGGATGACGATCAACGCGGCGAAGGGACACGGGGCGACTACAGTGCCTGGGTAGGGCCGACAATAGGGTAAGGCCAGCCGTTCCCCACCTACATGACTTCCCCAGCGGATTGCGGAGTTCTGGCTAGCACTGCTCCTCGGTGTCTGCAGGAGAGCGTCCTCCATCCTTGCCCACGCTGCAAGGCACTGTACGGGACCTCCGCCCCGGGACAGGAAGACGCGGCGGGTCTCGTATGTGTCATGAGCCCCGCAGGGCGTTGCGCGGACGAATATGGTACATAGGCAGCATGGAAATTCGTCGGGCGATGCCTGTGATCAAGACAGGCGACCCGGCCCAGTCGCGGGCGTTTTACGAGGGCTTCCTTGGTTTCCGTGTCGTCATGGACGAAGACGGCATGCTCATGCTCGCATCCACGAGCACGCCAACGACGCAGATCATCCTCGCCTGGGAAAGCTCATCTGCGGTCGACCCTGAACTGCTTGGGGTCGACGTGTCAATCGAGGTTGCTGACGTCGACGACGCGCACAAGCGGGCCGTGACCGACGGGTTGGATATCGTGCGCGAACTGCGGGATGAACCTTGGGGGATTCGGCGATTCTTCCTCCGCGACCCGAGTGGCCGCACCATCAATGTTGCGAGCCACATCGCCCGCCGTCCCTGATCAATGTTCCGCCCGGCCCGCCGCTGAGACAGGGGACCACTGAACTCGGCCTTTTTGTTTTTCGAGTCACGCGACGGGCAGAACAACTGGCAGCAACACTGCCAGGTTGTCCTAGACCAGCCACGAAAAGAGTCACAGTCATTATGAGCCGTCAAAACGACACTTGGCGCTGCCTACTTTTCCCGAGCTCCGCCCCCCCTCCCAGACGCGCGCTCACGTCTGGCTGCCTTTTCGGGAACGCCACATTACCTGGGCCCCTTTCCCGGAAGCCCCATCACCGAATCAGAGGATGGTGGTCAGCACTCCCCCATCAGCACGTAAGGCGGCTCCGTTCGTCGCAGAGGACAGCGGGCTCGAAAGGTAGACGGCGAGGTTCGCGATTTCGTCCGGCTCGATGAAGCGCTCGAGCAGAGACGTCCGGTTCTCGGCGATGATCGCCGCCTTCAGATCTTCGATAGATAGTTGCTGCGCCTGGGCGATGCTGCCCACGGTGCCGGCCACGCCGTCGGAGTAGGTTGGGCCGCCAAGGATGGTGTTGACCGTTACGCCGGTCCCGCGGGTTAGTTTGGCGAGCCCGTTGCTCAATGCGAGCATGCCCGCTTTGGTCACGCCATAGTGCGCCATGTCAGCGGGTACATTCACTCCTGATTCGCTTCCTACGAAGACGATCCGGCCCCAGCCGGCGCGGAGCATTCCGGGCAGCAGCTCCCGCGACAGCCGGACTCCACTCATCAGGTTGACGTGAAAATAGCGCAACCAGTCCTCATCGGGTATTTCCGCGAAGGGCTTCAGCTCGAAGAGACCGACGTTGTTAATGAGGATGTCGACGCCGCCGAGCGACGCGAGCAGCCGCTGCACCTGGGCGGCGTCCGCGAAGTCCGCCGCTATACCCGCCACGTCTCCGCCGGGCACTTCGGCTTGGAGGTTCTTCACTGCTTGCTTGACCCGGCTTTCGTCGCGGCCGTTGACAACCACGGCGACGCCCTCCCGGAGCAGCGCCTTGGCGATCGAATATCCGATCCCTTGCGTTGAGCCGCTGATGAAGGCGCGTTTGTTTGTCAATTGCATATCCATGGCGGTACGAACCTCTCGTTTTGCTTGCTCAGGAAAGTAAAACTAGTGCCAAGTTACTTGCCCAGTCAAGCAACCTTGTATTCTGTACGAATGAGTGATTCCACTGCCCCCGCCCATCTTGCAGGTGATGACCTCGCCACGTGGGCGGCCCTTGCGACGGTACTGGAGTGGTTGCCGCCTGCCCTCGACGCGCCGCTGGTCCGCGATTTCGACCTCACTCACTTTGAGTACGGCATCCTGTTCGCACTGGCAGACGCGCCCGACCGCACGCTGAGGATGACCGTTTTGGCCACCTATTCCAATTCCTCGCTCTCGCGGCTGTCTCGGGCCGTTTCGCGGATTGAGGCTCGCGGGTTGGTGATACGCACTCGCGACCCCAAGGACGGGCGGTCCACCCTGGCCACCTTGACCGAGGCCGGGCTGGACATGTTGGTAGAGGCCACTCCCGTGCAGAGTCACACGGTCACCAAATTGGTCCTTGAACCTCTCACAAAAGCCCAACGCGGTCAGCTGCACGAAATCAGCGTGCGGATCCAGCGGGCCATCCGGGAGCAGGAGGGCTGGCAGCCGGCGCGCCCGGGTCGCGGCTAGTTATCCTTGGCGCGATTGCTGCTGCGGCGAAGCCAGCTCATGGCTTTCCTGATGGAGGTGAAATACGCCACCGGACATGGCAACGGGCTAATTCGCAGAACAAACAGTGCGATGACGTAATCGACCGGAGACGAACCTAAAAGCGCGATCTTTGAAACGCTTGGTGAAGGGGGCACTTTTCGGGCAGGTCGGGTGAACGTAACCCCTTCAACATCGACGAGCAGGGGAAGACTGCGTCCCTGACTTAGCGCCTCGATCGCGGCATTGGCTCCATGCGCCTCCTCCGGCCCAATGGCGTGGCCGGACCTCCACCGAAGCCTGAGGATCCCGTCAGCGAGCTCAAGGGTGCCTTTGTCAGTGATCTCAATGTTGTGCATTGGTCCTCGTCACGCTGGTTCCGCCCCCAAACACGACCGTAGTGCATCATGTCCCCGCGGCGCTGGCCCCGCCCCAGCAGGAATACGATGAGTCGGCTCCCGGGCACGCCTTACCGTTCAGGCACCAGTCCAGCGGCGCAGCGTGCTGTTGACAAGGCCGATCAGGACTGCGGTCCACCAGCAGGCCTGCGAAACGGTGAGTGCGACCATGAGCCGAAGACGCAGGCGGCGGGTCAGCTCGCTGAAGCGCGTGTGGGGCGGGAGCGCCAGCAACTGGTGCATGGCCGGTGCGATGCTGAGGCCATTGAGCATCAGTACCAGCACGCAAACGAGTTTGACCACGGTGACCGGGTTGGTCAGGTCCGGGTCGATCAGGGCGCCGGACGCGAGCAACAGGGCCAGGCCGCCCCAGATCAGCGGTTTGGCAGCGGCCTCGAGCTTCCCTGACGCGTGCATTTCCACCTTGCCGAGCAGCCACAGCAATCCCAGCCAATCGACCACGAGGATGGTGCCAAAAGACAGGACGAGCGCCAGGATATGGCCTGCGAGCCCAAACCGGTGCAGTACGGGTCCGCAGTCCACGTGGTGCCCGACGAGCACCGAAGCCAGCCATCCGGCCGTGCACAGCAGACCCAGCAGGAGCAGCCGCTGGATTTGGCGGCGCGTCAGCGGTTCCGGGGGGACCGCCGGCTCCAGCGCTGATGTATCGGGCTGCGAGGGGCCGGGGCGGACCTGGGCCTCGGCTATCACTGGGCGGACCCGGCAGCTGGATGCTGCCCTGCCGGGAAGCACAAAAAGGGCATGAAAGAAGTCATGGAGATCCTCGGGGGAAGGAAGTTGGCGATTTCCGGCAAATTACAGCAGGGGAAATTTTCGGCCGCGGCGCCGTGCGCCGCGGCCGAATCAGGGGCGGCGCGAAATCAGTCCCGCCCGGTGGTGGCTACTCTTTCGTCAGCTCCACGTCCTTGAACTCCACTGTTGCTCCCTTGGCCAGGGCCGGCGTCTCTGATTCCTCGCCATGGCGGTTGAAAGTGGGAACCCCAAGAGTGGCGCGCAGTGTGTACGTGCCTGCTTCAGGCACGGTGAAGTTGTTGGCGTAGTGGTAGAAGGTGGAGTAGTAGAAGTTCAGCTCCATTTCCTGGACCACCTTGCCCTGGGCATCCACCACTTCAACAGTGATCGGCACCTCGGGAACGATCCTGCCTGTGGAGGTCTCGGTGGGGATGATTTCGATGTGGTGGGTTTCGCCGGCCTCTGGTGCACGGAAGTGCGTGGCGTGCTCATCGAACCACGGTTCGGCAGCTTCGGTGATCAGGTTGACTGTCCATTCCCCGGACTCCACCGTCTTGCCCTTTTCGGCAAGCTCCTCGGCGAGCACCTCGTACTGCTTCTGGACGCCGGCCGGAACGGTGAAGCCTTCCTCCTTTGCGGCGGCCTGGGCGCCGCATCCGGTGAGCGCAGCGAGGAGAAGAGGGGCGGCCAGAAGGGCCGTGGCAGCACGAAGCATCAAAAATCCTTAAATGAGGGTGATGGGGGAACAGGACCGGGTGGTTCAGGGAGTGTTGCAGGCAGCCCAAAAGATGGTGCCGCATGCTCCGGCACCAAGACACAACCGCCCACTCTCCGAACCGTGCGGCATTGGATCTCGGCTCGCGGAGGGCGACTTAGGCTGACCTAAAAAGAAGGTTACCCAGAACCGAAAATTAAGCAAAGTTCCTGTGTGCTAATTCTCAAACGTTACGGTTCGGCATGATGCTGCCGGAGTGTCTTGACAGGGTTGGCCGCCGTGCGGACCATCGTATAAGCCGCTGGGGCCGGGATTTCTACTGGAGGCCGTGGTCCGGCCCTCGAAGGGTTATCGGATGCAGCCAGCGCCACCTCGTTTCCGGTTCCTCCGGCAGATGGCTATGGCTGCCGCCGTCTTTCTGGTGGCCGCCGCGGCGGGTTGCACCAGTCCCCCCGAGAGTGTTCGGGTCGCTGCCGTGGGCGACATGAACGGCGTCAAGAATCGGGATCCGGACAGTCCTTCGGGCCGGAATGCTGCGGCAATCACCCGGCTGGTGCAGGACAACGAGATTGACGCCTTCCTGGGGCTGGGAGATTTCCAGTATTCGGTCCCGCACTGCGAGGACTACGTGAAGTACTGGACCCCGCTGTGGGGTGGCACCATGCCCAAGTTGTACTGGGTGACCGGCCCCAACCACGACTGGCAACCCGGCCGAAACGAAGACCTCGAAGACTTCATTAATGGCCAATGCCCGGGGGCTCCGGAGAAGGCAGCGATCAACCAGCAGCGCGGGTTCATTGGCAACGGGCAACCGTATTCGAAGGACTTCGGGAACTGGCACTTCACGTTCCTGCCCTCTGCTTACTGGCGCTATGACCCGGCGCAGGGTCGGTTGTTGACAACCTGGCTGGACAACGACCTCGCTGCTGCCAAGGCGGCCGGCAAGCACCTGGCGGTGGTGTACCACGAACCGTATTTCACATCGGACACGGCTGAACATGGCCGCGCCGTGGAGCACAAGCCGTGGATCGACGTGATGTGGAAGTACCGCGTCCGGCTGACGCTGTCCGGGTCACAACACAACTACGAACGGTCCTGTCCCGTGAACAACTCCGACCAATGCGTCAGTGACGGGATGACGGCGTTCCAGGTCTCCACAGGAGGAATCGGCCTGCGCTCCTTCACCAGCAGTCCGCCGTACATCGAGAAGCGGTTCAGCGATACCCACGGGTTCCTCCGGCTGACACTGCGGGCGGACGGGTCCTTCGACTGGAACTTCGTCCCCACGTCCGGTTCGAGCACGGATTCGGGGACGCGGCCCGCACCCCGTTAAAAGCCGCGGCTTCTTTCTCTCGGTTACCGGCCCTGCTGTCCAGACGCTCGCTCAGGTTTTCCACAAATGTTCCCTCGAGCGTCACCTGTCTTAGAGAAGTCCAGATAGCATGTGTTGTTCTACGGCAGTTCCTGGCTTCCGGGAAGTTGGAGGAAATCGTGGACGGAAGGTCGCTTCGCGCAGTTGCCAAGACTGCCTCCCTTGCTGCCCTCCTGACTGTTGTGGCCACAGGGTGCACTCCGGCCGGCGTCAAGAACCATGCGTCCGGGACCCCTCCGGTCCGGGTTGTTGTGATCGGCGACTCGCTGAGCACGGGCTACGGGACTTCGCCGGACCAAGCCTGGCCGAAGCTTCTGCAGCACGCGCACCTGACCAAGAAGCGCCCGGTGCAGGTCACCAATGCGTCAGAGAACGGCAGCGGCTACCTGGTGGCCGGGGAGGGCGGGAACACCTTCGGCACGGAAGTCGAGTACGCCGTAGGGCCGGACGCGGATGTGGTGGTCTTCTTTGGATCTGACAACGATGCGGGAGCAGACCCGGAGGAGCTGAGGGAAGCCGCGGCCTCGACGTTCGCCGCGGCTTCATCCCGGGCCCCGCAGGCAGTTCTCGTGGCGGTGGGTCCGCTGTCCGGCAGCGAAGAGCCTGATCCGGTGCTGGCCGGCGTGCGTGACTCCGCCGCCTCCGCAGCAGAGAACAGCGGGGTACCCTTCATTGATCCGATCGCAGAGCAATGGCTCGGCGGCCGCGCAGACGTCCTGTTGGGACCTGACGGTGAGCATCCCAGCGCCTCCGGGCAGAAGCTCTTGCGGGACAAAATGAAGGACATCATTGCAGCTGCGGTAGAGGGCTGAACGGCACCCGCGCACACAGGTGCGTGCCGCCGTCGTCCATTCCCTGCCAGTAGCTCCGGCTGCCCCGGGGCCACCCTGGTTTCCCCCTCATCTCGGGAATATGCTTGCCAAGCCCCAGCGGCCTAAATAACATCGGAGCACCGGTTCGGCGCCGGACCAGCGGCGACAGTGCGAACCCACGCGCAGGTTTTTCGTATCGACATACACCCGGCCCTTCCGATTACACCGCGCCCTCCGGCCGCGGAACCCGGAAGGCACCGACGCCTCAATGAAACACCAGCCAGTCATGCTCGGCATGGGATGGCAACCTGGAGGATGGATGGCCATGAGACGATTCCTGGCACTGGCCATTGCGATTGCGCTGACCTGCACTCTGGCGCCTGCACTGGGCTTTGCTACTGCCCAGGCTGCGACCGGCCCCTGCATCGGTGCACCTGCGGCCGACACCACCGTGTATGCAGAAACCCGCCAGTTCGTGGATGCCCAATCGTGGTGGATGCCGGACGTTGACCAGCCCAGCAACTCCACCACAAATACTGGCCATGTCCACCTGGGGGCGTGCATCCCCGAACGCGAAACGATCAGTTCGGGCAATGTCACCGTGAATGTTCGGGTGATCCTCCACGACAACCCGGGCACGGCCAACTACGTCTCAATGGTCTTCATATCCTCCAACAGCGAAACCGTCGTCCAGAAGTGCTACCTGCGGGCTTCTGCATCAAACTTCACCTGCCCCGGCCCGGGCAACTCAGGCAAGGGCGACTTTGTATGCACCGGAACCTGCGAGCGCTGGCTGACGTTCTCGCGCCCCATCTCGGCATTCAAGCATGCGGGCCTTCAGGAGATCCATCTTCGCGCATTTGTCCCGGAACCGGACGGCAACGAAATGCGGGCCAGCGTTAACTGGCAAACCGACATCCAAAACGGAAAGTCAGTGTCGAACGTCTCCAGGTACACGTTTCTGCGTGGCAAGGGGTGGTACACCCACGCCCGGTACTGCGAGGCATCGGTCCGCAGCGTTCCCATTCCCGATGGCCCAGTGTCAGGCATCTGGACGCCGGTGGTGGGCCTGGCCACCCACCCCGATAGTGCAGTCCCGGCAACCCACTCATTCATCTCCATCGACCCGGACTTCCACGCCGTTCCGCCCAACCCCGGAACCGTACTCCGGGATGCCGCAGGCCCCTACGGACCCGAGCCCTTTGGGGCCGCCCCCATCTCGATCGACACCAGGACCCTGGCCAATGGCGTCCATAAGCTGCACCTCCGGTCGTCGTGCCGTGACAACAAGCTGGAATCGACTAACTCCGGTGTCACGGTGATTCCCTTCATTGTGGCCAACTAACTACCAGCGTTTCCAAGTACCCGGGTGCGTACCACCCAAGTATCAGGAACCATATTCCACGCTTCGAAGCAGGTACCAGCTACTCGTGACTTCCGCCTGCCCTGAAAACTAGGCTTGCACAACAGTGTGGCCAGGCCATGGTCGGTTGCGCTGCAGATGCTGCTGGGGCATGGGGTTCAACTCCGGGGAGCAACATTGTCTGAGCAAGGATTTTTCAACAAAAGTTTGTCCGGCACCGGCACCGGCAGCAGGTGGTTCTGGCCCGGCAGACCCGGGGACGTCAAGCCCGGGGCACTGCTGACAGCACTGGTGCTTGCGGCTGAGGGTGGCTTGGTGATGCTGCCTGTTGCTGCCACCGCCGCCGGGCCGGACTTGCCCGTTTCCACCAATTGCTCTGCTCGGCTGCTCCCGGGCATAGGCGGCCAGGGCAGCAACGCCGTCGCCGCGACCAGCAACGGGCTGGTGGTTGGCCTGGCCGATACCGCCACAGGCGGGTCCGCTCCGGTGCTCTGGCGGGACGGTCAGCCCACCGTGCTGGCGATCCCGCTTGATGCAGCGGTTCCTGAGTCGGTGAATGCGGCCGGCGTGGTGGTCGGAACGGGCTATGACACCGCCAATGAGGTGATGGTTGGCTGGTGGTGGCAAAACGGTCAGTACCACCCCCTCCCGGTCAATCCCGGTGAGATTGCACTCCCATCGATGGTGTCGGACAGCGGCGTTGTTGTGGGGGCGTTAATCGACGACGAGGAGCACTCCGACGGACCTGGTGCCGACGACGACGAGCGTCCCGCTGTTTGGTCTGCCGTGACCGCGGCGCCCCGCGAACTTGCGTTGCCTGCCGGAGCGCGGGGCGGTCATGCCTTCGCCGTAGGCCCGGACGGCACGGCGGGTGGGGTGGCCCTTGGCGACGACGCCACCCCGGTCGTGTGGTCTCCCACCGGCACCCCGAGGGCCCTGCCGACTCTCACCGGGAAGGGCGGTGTGGTGCTTGGCATCGACTCTGCTGGGCAGGCGTTGGGCCAGAGTGCCGTGGCCGAAGGAACCCACGCGGTGGCCTGGGGAGCCTTGGGCGTGATTTCCGACGTCGGCTCAACCGCCGCAGGCCCCTCGTCCAGCGCGGCGTCAGGCACTGCAGGAACGACAGTGGGTGAAGGCAGTTCGCCGTCCTTCCGCGGTTCCCGGCCCCAGGCGCTGATGTGGACCGGCAAGAGCGCCCGGATCCTCCCACCGGGCTCTGACGCCCAGTTCACCGGAGTCTCCGGGTCGGCCAGCTCTGTGGCACGACAAGGCGGAACCACCGTTGTGATCGGGTTCTCCGCCGCAGCCAACGGGTTGCGCCGAGCCACCGAATGGAGCTGCAAGTGACCGCCCACCAGCACACGCGCCACCCGCTGCGCCGGGCGCTCGCCGTCCTGCTCGGCACCGCACTCGTTCTCGCCAATGTCTATTTCCTTGCCACATCGCGGGATTCCCAGGCCACCGCCGCAACCTCCGTAAGCCTGGGGTTCGCCGGTGACACCGGCGGCAACACGGTGACCGGCAAGGTCATTGATGCAGCACGCACCGCGGGGGCCGGGGCGATGTTCAACCTCGGGGACATGTCCTACTCCCAGATCACCCCGGAATCGTCCTGGTGCTCGTTCGTCAAGCAGCATGCCGGCACGATGCCCTACGAGTTCGTGTCCGGGAACCACGAGGACAATGGACCTGACGGTGTATGGTCCAGCTTTGCCTCGTGCCTGCCGGACCAGCTGGGCTCGGTCGGAAACTACGCGCAGCAGTTCTACACGGATTACCCGGCAGGCAGCCCCCTGGTTCGCGTCATCATGGCATCCCCGAAACTGACTTACAGCGGCAGCAGCCTGGACTGGTCCTACAAGTCGGGCACCCAGGGCTACAAGTTCGTGTCGTCGGCGATCGACTCCGCACACGCAGCGGGAATTCCGTTCGTGGTGGTGGGCATGCACATGTACTGCCTGTCCATGGTCAACTACCCCTGCGCGGCCAGTCCTGACCTGATGAACCTGCTGGTGGCAAAGAAGGTGGATCTGTACCTGCAGGCTCACGACCATGCCTACGCGCGCAGCTACCCGCTCGCACTCAAGGGCAGCTGCACGGCCATCCCCGTCAGCAGTTTCAACCCCGACTGCGTCGCCGACACAAACCCCAGCGGGCAGTTCGCCGCCGGCACCGGGACCATCCTTGCCACCGTGGGTTCGGGCGGCAGATCGCTCAACAGCGAGAGCAACACGACGACGGCGCCGTACTTCCAGCGGTTCATGGGCAGCAACAACAACCCGACGTACGGCTTCTTGAAAGTATCGGTGACCAGCACCACGCTTACCGGTTCGTTTGTTAGGGCCTCTGGCGGAACCTTCACCGACAATTTCACTGTGACCCGGTCTGCACCTCCGCCTCCGACGCCTACACCGACACCGACGCCCACGCCCACGCCGACACCGACGCCGCCTCCCACCACGACGTCGCCTCCGCCGACAACGACCTCCCCGCCTCCCACCACGACCTCGCCTCCGCCATCAGCGACAGCAGTCTCAGTCCGGTCATCGGCCACCGGAGCCGGCGAGCTGACCGCTGCGGGGTCCTACACCGCCGCTCTGCCTGCAGGTTGGCAGCCGGGCGACACAGTGTTCCTGTTCTCGCAGGTCACCGTGTCCTCGGCGGCGAACGCCACGGCCCCGGCAGGATGGACGCGGGCAGTGGGCGACTTCACCAGCGCCGGATCCGCGTCGGCGCACCAGGCGGTCTGGTACCGGGTAATGCAGGCCGGCGACACCGCGCCGGGCGTACCTGAACCCGCTTCCCGCTTTGCCTGGTCCACTGTTGCCGTACAGGGCGCGAACCAGACAACACCGCTGGACGTCACGCCCACCACTGACACCAACAGCGGGGTGGCCTACCCGGGTGTCCGCGCCCCATCAATCACGCCGGTAACACCGGGGGCGCTGCTGCTGACCGCACACGGCGTCAGGAACGGCACCAACTCGGCCACCACCACCTTCACCCCAGCAGCGGGGACTACTGAGGTTGGCGACGTGACGTCGGGCATCGCGTCCAAATCGAACGCGGCAATCGAAGTAAGCTCCCTCCCGCTGACCGATACCTCCGCCACCGGCGCAAAAACAGCCAGCGCAGCATCAAGCTCCGGCACCGTCATCAACCAATGCGGTTCGGCGATCGTTGTGCGGCCAGCGGGTCCGTGAGGCTGCCTTTATCCGTAGTCCATTTGAGTTAGGTTAGGATTCCCTTATAAGGTGCACCGGTGACGTTACAGACAGAGCTCGCCGGCGTCTCCTTTGCCGCCATCCTGGCCCGCTTTGGAGACCGCACCGCCGTCAGTACCCAGACCGAATCACTGAGCTACCGAGAGCTCGCCCGCCGGGTGGAGGACATGGTCCACTCATTCGGCGAAGGCCGGCGCCTGGTTGCACTGGAGGCCGGGAACAGCCTGCCGTCGCTCGTGGCCTACCTGGCCGCCCTCGCGGCCGGGAACCCGTTGCTGGTCCTGCCCTCCGGCGGTGCGGCTGCCGATGCCCTGATCGCGGCTTACAACCCGGACATCGTGGTGCGGGCGTCCTCCGGCGAAGCGGTCCTGGACGTGCGCCGCGAGGACACCGCGCACGATTTGCATCCGGACCTGGCGCTGCTGCTCAGCACGTCCGGGTCCACCGGTTCGCCCAAACTCGTGCGCCTGTCCGCTGGCAGTATCCAGGCCAATGCCGCCGCGATCGCCGAGTACCTGCAGCTGCGACCGAGCGACACCGCCGCCACCACGCTCCCCCTCTCCTACTGCTACGGGATGAGCGTGGTCAACAGCCACCTTCTGGTGGGTGCCACCCTGGCGCTGACGGATCTTTCGGTAGTGGACCCCTGCTTCTGGGACCTCGTCCGCACTGAGAAGGTGACGTCCTTCGCCGCGGTGCCCTACACGTTCGACCTCCTGGACCGGGTGGGCTTTGCGGACATGGCCGTGCCCAGCCTGCGCTACATCACCCAGGCGGGCGGCCGGCTCGCTCCCGACCGCGTGCGCTCCTACGCTGAGCTGGGCCGCCAGCAGGGGTGGGACCTGTTTGTGATGTACGGCCAGACCGAGGCGACGGCCCGCATGGCCTACCTGCCGCCGGACCAGGCTGCTGAGCATCCGCAGGCCATCGGCGTCCCCGTGCCCGGCGGGTCCTTCCGGTTGGAGCCCGTCCCCGGACTGGACGCCTCAGAGCTGGTGTACTCCGGGCCGAACGTGATGCTGGGGTACGCCGAGCGGCCCGAGGACCTTGCCCTGGGCCGGGTGGTCACCGAGCTTCGCACCGGCGACCTCGCCCGCCGCGGCGCCAGCGGCCTCTATGAGATTGTTGGCCGTCGCAGCCGGTTCGTGAAGATCGTGGGCCTCCGGGTGGACCTGGGGCAGGTGGAAAAGATCCTGGCTGATCTCGGCGTGACCGCTGCCGCCGCCGGCACCGACGACGCCGTGGTGGCTGCCGTTGAAGGCGACCACGACCTCGCCCTCATCGCCAAAACCCTGGGGCAGGACCTGGGCCTGCCACGCGCCGCCGTCGAACTTTATCCCGTGGAGGCCATCCCGCGCCTTAGCAACGGGAAGCCGGACTACCCCGCCGTCGCCGCCCTCGCCTCTGAAAGAGCGGACGACGACGCCCCCGCGGCCCCGGACGCGGGCTCCACCGATGTGCGCCGCATCTTCGCCGAGGTGCTGGAGCAGGACGACGTCGCCGATACCGACACGTTCGTGTCCCTCGGCGGCGACTCGCTCTCCTACGTGGCGGCGTCCCTCCGGCTGGAGCAGGCGCTCGGCTACCTTCCGCAGGGCTGGCACCTGATGCCGGTGTGCGAGCTCGCCCCGGCGCCGCACCCATCACTCCGCCAGGTGCCGCCGTCGGGCAATCATCGTCCGGAGAAGCCGCGCGGGCTCAGTGCCTGGCGGCGGAAGGTGCTCGCGCCGATGGAGACGGGGATCGTGCTCCGCGCCGTGGCCATCATCTTTATCGTCTCCACCCACATCGGTTTCTTCCACTGGACCGGTACCGCGCACGTCCTCATGGCCCTGGCCGGCTACAACTTTGCCCGATTCCAGTTGTCCGGCGGGCGCACGGCACGGCTGCGGCGGCACCTGCGCAGCATCGCGCGGATTGTGGTGCCCAGTGTGGCGGTCATCGCCCTTGCGTTCGCCATCACGGACAAATACGCCTGGTACAACGTGCTCCTGCTGAACCCGCTGCTGGGCCCGCCGGGGTGGAGCGACTACTCGCGTTTCTGGTTTGTGGAGATCCTGGTCCACATCCTCCTGGGCCTGGCAGCGGTGCTGGCCATCCCAGCCGTCGACCGGGCGGTGCGCCGGTGGCCGTGGGCGTTCGGGATGGCCCTGGTGGCGGTTGATATGCCGTTGTTTTTTGGGCTCGTGGACAGCCATTACCCGGGCCAGGGTCCAGTGCTGTGGCTGTTCGGGCTAGGCTGGGCCGCTGCCACGTCCAGAACGCTATGGCACAGGGTGGCCGTGACGGCGGTGGCGTTCCTGGTGGTTCCCGAGTCCTTCGACAACCCCTACCGCAGCGCCACCATCCTGGCCGGCTGCCTCATCCTGCTCTGGCTGCCCACCCTGCACGTGCCGCGCGGACTGCACCGGATCACTGCCCTGCTGGCCAGCGCTTCCCTGCACATCTACGTGACGCACTGGCTGGTGTATCCGCTGGTTGACCCCTACAGCAAGAGCCTGGCCGTGCTGGCTTCCCTGGCCTGCGGGGTTCTCTACTGGATCCTGGCCACGCGGGCCATGGGGTTCGTGGAGAAGCGGATGAAGCGCCGGCGCTCGTCCGCTGTTGCCGACGCTGTGCGCTCCCGCCCGGTTACTTTCCGGGCCTAGGGACGCCGCGCCGTGCACGACGGCGTGTCCCCGGCTCTGGCGGCCTGGCTGTCGGGAGTAACCGGGAAGGAACGCACGGGATCCTGTGTTCCCTGCGTCAGTAGCGGTTACGCGGCGGGCGGGACTGGGCGGTTGCGCGCGCCTGCTTCGCTTTCCGCGCCTGCATGATCCGGCTGATGATGGTGGGGAGCAAGGCGAACAGGAGTTTCTTCACAAGTCTGGTCCTTTGGCTGGGGCCTGGTTTTTGTCCTGGCTGTTCAGGGCTGTCGCTCTGAAGCCCGGACCTCGCTGAACGGGTCGTCCGGATCCTTCAGCGGCACGCCGCCCGCTTCGGTCCCCGAATAGGAGGGGCGGGCGGGCTCGCCGTAGATGGTTTCGCCGTAAGTGGCGGGCGTGGCAGCCTGGTCCCGGTAAACCGGTTCAGCGCCCCAGGGCGCAGCTTTTGTTCCGGCCGCCTGCGCAGGCACGGACTGGACTCCGGTCTGTGCTGTTGGGGCCTCTGCCGTCAAACCGCGGGCGACGCGGCCAGCCAGGATCCCGGCGCCGGCAGCCAGGAGCAGGAACGTTCCAGGCCTGCGGCGGGCGAAGGACTGCACGTCAGCCACCAGCGCCGCCGGTTCCTTATTTTCAACCCAGGAGGCAACCGAAGTGGCCCTCCCGGCGGCCTGCCGGACCAGGTCGCTGGCCACTCCCTGTTCCGCCGGAGCATCCGCCATAGAGCGCAGCTGGCTGGAGATGCTGCGGATTCCATCGGCAGCCTTCCGTTGCTGCTCTCCGGCCTGGCTGCTCACGCCCGCCTTCGCCTGTTGCAACAGACCCTGTGCGCTGGACTTGGCTTCGGTGGCGACGTTTCCGGCTTCCATCTTGGCGGTCTGGGCCACATTGCGGGCCGCACCGGCCGCCTGCCCGGCAACCTTCGACGTCTCCTCCTTTGCTGCATCCTTCTTGGTGACATAGGTTTCCGGCTCCGCCGAAGCATCGGCCGGGGTGTTCCCGTACTGGTCGAGGGGGCTTCCGGCAGAGGGCTCAGGCCACTGGTTCTCGGACATCGTCACTCGCTTCCACTGGTCCTGCTGGATGTTTGAGCCCAGCCGGATCAATTAGTAAGTAGGGTTACTAATTAGATAGTAGGCACACTGGCGGACCGACGCGCAAGACGGAATCCGCAATCGGGTAGCCCTCCTTCCGCCCAACCGCCTCCGCCGAGATGGCAGTTCACGGCAGTCCCCGCCCCTGGGATTGCCGTCAAATGTCATCTCGCGGTCGATGGCGGACTTCCCAAGCGGAACCAGCCGCTTCCAGCCGTTCCACGCTGGCCCGGTTATTGACGCCTGCCTGCATTTTCACCCACCGCTTCGTGGTCAACTGCCCCAAAAACCGGGCTAGTTTGGCAGCGGCGGCACGGGCTGGCCCTGCAGAATTCCGGATCCGTCCGCCGAATTGCACGGGATTGTCATCCCGATGGGCAGCTATGTCAGAATATGCGTATGAATGCAGATAACAGTGCTTGCTCGTTGAGCGCCGACAGCCAGTACGTGGAGCTTGCCGTCGAAGTGTTCGCGATGCTGGCCGACGCCACGCGCGTGCGCATCATCCTGGCCCTGCGCGACGGCGAGATGGCAGTGGGTGCACTGGCCGACGTAGTGGGGAAATCACCGGCCGCGGTCTCCCAGCACCTGGCCAAGATGCGCCTGGCCCGTATGGTCTCCACCCGCCAGGACGGCACCAAAGTTTTGTACCGGCTCGAAAACGAGCATGCGCGCCAGCTCGTCGCGGATGCCATCTTCCAGGCCGAGCACGCACTCGGCGGAGAACCGGCGCACCACCGCCGCGAACGGAAGGCCGCATTGTGAGCAGGCAGGACCACGTTCACCAGCCCGCAGAGGCCGGGCATTCCCACGACGACGGGCACAGCCACGATCACGGGCACGACCACGACCACGACCACGACGGGCACCATCACCACAGCGGTTTCAAAGGCTGGCTCTTCGAGCTGTTCGTTCCCCACACGCACGATGCCGCAGACTCCATCGACGACGCCATGGAAGCCAGCGTCGAAGGTATCCGCGCGCTGAAGATCAGTCTCTTCCTGCTCCTGGGCACCACCATCCTGCAGTTCCTGGTGGTGCTTGTCAGCGGCTCCGTGGCCCTTCTGGCCGACACCATCCACAACTTCTCGGACGCCCTCACAGCGGTGCCACTCTGGGTCGCGTTCATCCTGGGCCGCCGCGCCGCCACCCGCCGCTACACCTACGGCTTCGGCCGGGCGGAGGACCTGGCGGGCCTGTTCATCGTTGCCGTCGTGGCCCTGTCCGCCGTCGTCGCGGCATGGCAGTCCGTGGACCGTTTGCTGAACCCCCAGCCGCTGGCCAACCTCTGGTGGGTCTTCGCTGCCGGCCTCATCGGCTTCGCGGGCAACGAGGCAGTTGCCATCTACCGCATCAGGGTGGGCCGCCGGATCGGTTCCGCCGCCCTCGTGGCCGACGGCGTGCACGCCCGCACGGACGGTTTCACGTCCCTGGCGGTGGTGCTCGGCGCGGCCGGCGTGATGCTCGGCTTCCCCCTGGCCGACCCAATCGTTGGCCTCCTGATCTCCGCTGCCATCCTGGTGCTGTTGTGGGGAACCGTGCGCAGCATCGGCCGGCGCCTCATGGACGGTATTGAGCCCGACCTGGTGGACACCGCACAGAAGGCGCTCGAAGGAACGCCGGGCGTCCTGGCAGTGCCCCGCCTGCAGCTGCGCTGGTCCGGTCACCGTCTGCAGGGCGCGGCCACGTTGCTGATGGACGACGGCGTCAGCCTGGCTGAGGCGGAACAGGTCACCCGGGAGGCCGCGCACCGCCTGAAGCATGCCCTGCCCAAGGCGGACGACATGGTCCTGACCCCCTCCGGTGGTTGAGCTTGTCGAACCCGCTGACTTTAGCTAGTAGGAGACAAGAGCAATGGCGCAGCCGCTTCAGCCATCCGTTTGTGGTCGTGGGCGGCGCCCGGAACTACTGTCAGAGCCCAATTGAAAGCGTCACCTTCCCGGGCAACGTCCCGTGATGTCTGATAAAAGTTCAATCCCCTGCTGAGCCTGTTGTCTCCCTGGGCATCCGTCCTTCTGTCACGTTGAAGGAGTGGGTCCTTCGGATCTATATCGTTGGCTCCCAGCAGGATAACGAGGTGCCGCGAAAAGGCATCCCGCAATTCCCTGGACGAAAGCGAAGAATTTTTTAGTCCGTAGGGAAATTCCACATCCTGGTCCGGCATCGTGTACCAGCCGGCATTTGCTGCAACGGCAATTCGGACATGGTTTTCGTGAGTGAACTCCATAAAACGGTGCACGAACTGGCCGCCAGCTGAGTGCCCAAAAAGGGCATAATCTTTGGCGTTGCTGTTTGTGTCGTGGACAACGGCGTCGAAGAGGGCTTCGACGACATTAAAGGTCCAGGCTTCTGGCGGATTGATGTCTCCGTTGGTGTCCAGGACGTTGCCCTGGTTGTACGAAGACGAACCCGGGTAGTCGTCTTTTGGGAATTCCAGCACCAACAACAGAGTGTTTCGCCCTTTGACAATCGGCAGCCAGTCCTCCCGATAGGCTTCTCCATCCCGGTGAGCTCCTGTCATGACGATCAGGATCTGGGCGGAGGACGGATCATCCGGGGCGTTGTACCAGACCCGAATGGGCTGGTTGGCGAGAGGTCCTTCCCAAGAGAACGAAAAGTCTCCATTCATGCCTGGGCGGATCAATCTTGTTTGTGTGCTGGTGCCGCCAGTGCTTGGCATGTTGTCTCCCTGATCGGTCTTTTTCGGTTCTTGCCGCGATTCCCCTGCCATCGATGAGTAAGTTGCCAGAAGCGCCAATACTGCGAGGAGTCCGGACACCAGCACCAAGGGGAGCCTCGTACGTCGGTGAGGTTGATCAGGAGGTACGGTCACTTTGGCGGCTCCAAGCAACGGCAAGGCATCCTGGCCACATTTCCCTGGATTTGCAGAGCTGGGTTGACTCCCGACAGGACACCCAATGCCTGCGGGGCACTACACGGCTGAGTGAGGAACCCGGTAAGCTGGTTATCGGTCACGATGCACTTCACCACGAGTTGGGTGGGCGCGTTTTCATTCAGTTCGAAGCTGACCATCAGACCGACACCCTGCTTCCCAAACGACGCATAGCGGCCAGGCGTGCCGAAAACAAAGTTGCCGAGGCCGAAGACCACGGGCACATGGCCAATAAACTCGATCTTCTCAGCGACGTGGGATCCTGACCCGACAATAGCGTCGTATCCGGCGTCGACCAGCACCTGTGCCCAGTAGCGCTGTTGGGGCAGTGTCTCGGTGTAATTGTCACCCCAGTGTACGAACCCCACCACCCAGTCAGCTCCGGCTTCGCGGGCCAGGTCATATCCACGCTGCACGGTTTCGGGGCTGAAGACCACGGTGCCGGGGTTGATATCACTGGCCTTTGATACCTTGCCGAAGTTTTCGCCGATGGACACCACACCAATCGTGCCCCTGTCGGTGTGCAGCAACAGAGGCCGCTCGGCCTCGGACAGGTTGTGCCCGGCGCCAAAAGTGGCCATCACTGCGTTGTTGGCTGCCTGGATCGTGTCTTCAAGTCCGGTGACGCCCATGTCTAAAGAATGGTTGTTACCCAGGTTGATCGCGTCAATGCCTGCCTTGGACATCGCCCAAGCCGCCTGCGGCTCTGCCTTGTAAACGAAAGCCTTGCCCGGGATTAGGGGGTCGTTGTGGGTCGTAATCGGCGCTTCTGCATTGGCAATGACAAAATTTCCATCAATCAGTGGCGCCACCCCCGCCATCGCAGCGTCGAAACCGAGTGGGTCGAGCATTGGGGTTTCGCCGTTGCCCAACATCGTGTCGCCAACAAACTGGACAGACCACCGATTCTCTGGAAGGTCGCCAGCCCACAGGTCGATGGACTGAACCTCCGGGGCCTGCTTCGACCCGTAGTTGGCTGCTATGGCCCCCGTACCGGCGAGGGAGACTGCCAGGGCCAGCACTGCGAGGAACCTGTCGCGTGTCTTTGGATGCATGGCTAGTCCATTTCGTGGCTATGTCCGCTGGTGTACCGATCTGTGCCCGTTCCGACTTGCGCGGACTCCACCGTAGATGGCGGGCCTTCCGTTACCGGCAGGTTGCTCTCAAGCCAGACTCGGTCCCGGAACTCTTCACCCGTTATCACTTCCGCGATGGCGCCTTTCGACAGGACCACTATTTTGTCCGCCAAGGCGAGCTCGTAGGGATCCTGGGTGGCCAGCAGGACCGTTCCGTCGAATCTCCTCAGCATGGCCGCAAAGGTCTCCTTCGCGGCCATGTCCAAGCCGAGGGTGGGCTCATCCAAGAGCAGGATGGGAGGGTTGCCCATCAGCGCACGGGCAAGTGCTATCCGTTGCCGCTGGCTCTGGGACAGGTTGAGCCCGCCTTCGGCTATCCAGGATTGCTGACCGTAGGGCAGGTCTGAGAGCATTTCGTCGAGCCCCGTGGCGGCCAGCACGCGTCCTACTTCCTCTTCTGACGCGTGGGGGGCCGCGTAGGTGAGGTTCCGCCATAATGATCCCCGCATCAGAGGCAATTCAGGGCTCATCGCTCGGATCCATTGGGGTGCAGAGCGGAGGGTTGTGTTGGCCAGCACCTGGCGGTCGATGATTATGCAGCCTTGGTCAGGATCGATGGTTCTGGAGACTAGCCCGAGCAGGGACGATTTGCCGCTCCCCCCGGCTCCGGTTACACCAACCACTTCACCCGCTCCAACACGCAGATTGATATCGTGGAGTGACCCCGTTACCGATACTGAGGAAAACTCAATGGCGCCGGCACGGACCTTAAGTGGACCGTGGCCGTTTCCGTCCATATCCCTGCTCGAACTACGAAGGTATTCCCTGATCTTGCCCAGGGAGACCTGGGCGCGGTGCCAGTAATCGTGAGCGAGCCCGAGGGTACGCACGGGGCTGGACAGCTGTCTGGTGACAACGACGAATGCGATCACGGTCCCGATGCTCGCAGTTCCCTGTCGCACTTCGAACAAGCCTGCGGTAAGGACGGCTCCCAGTGCCAGAAGGGCAAAAGCTGTTGCTACCCCGCGGAGGTAGCCGCGCAGACGGGCAACCCGGATGAGCGCACGCGTGAGTTCATCGTTCTGGTGTGAAAGGCGGGCGTATTCTCCTGCTGTGCGCCCGAAAACCTGCACCACAGATTGGGCGTTGAGTTGCTCATCGAGGTTGCTCATGACGAGTGAGCGGCGGCGGCGCATGATGCGTGTTGCCTGGCGCATGCGTTGTCCGGCCACGAGGGACGCCGCAGCCCCGGCAGATATTGCCGCGACGATGGCAAGTGTCATCCAGATGCTGAAGAAGAAAAGTACTGTCAGGGTCCCGAGCAGTACCAACGCCGCGATCATCCCGCTAAGCACTCCGCGGCTGACCCACATCCTGGTCATGGAAAGGTCACCAAGAAAGCGAAGTAGCAGGCCTCCCCTTGCCCTGCCCTGGAATTGCCGAGGTGTCATGCCCTGCAAGTGCGCGTACATCTTCATCCGCAGGTCTCGGACCACGTTGTAACCGGCCGTTTCGGCCACGTTGAAAGCCATGGCCCGGAGCCAACCGTGGAGCAAGGCGACAGCGCCAAGGAGAGCGGCCTGGACCAAAGTCCATCGCCACTGCAAATCCGCGGCAGTCCCGACAGTCACCGGGGCAAAATTGTCCACGATGCTGCGAACCAACAAGACGTAGGACACCAGAGTGAGGACCTGCGCCAGTCCGATCACTAAGACCTTCGCGAACACGCTTGCAGGGATGCGGTATAGCCTTTGCTTGCCACCCGGCACGGGATCTACCACGCGTCCGGGCTACCCGAGGGGGTAGCTGGCCGGGGAAACCCGAAAAGGCCCCGTCTCGGTTGGGGCTGCTCAGGTGATGCGGTGAATGGGCCGATCAGCACTTCGCTGGTAACAGGGGCCTCCTGCACCTCGACGGCGGGCTGCGCCTCGTCCTCAGCGGCGGCCGCCAAGATATCCCGGATGCCAAGCAGCGAGGCGGCCCGCACAGCGTCTGTAAGTTCTTCGCGGGTAAGCACAGGCAGCCCTGTGGCTGCTGCGGCTTCCCGGATTGCCAAGGGGGAACGAGTAAGCAATCCCGTCACAGCAAGAACGCTATGTCCCAAATTCTTCAGGTGGGACACACCAGCCACGGCCCCCATAGAATCGGGAGCCGCGAAGATTACAGCGTCAACCATGGACCGGAAAACGGACGATTCCAGCAAGCGGGAGGTTTCGTCCTGATATATGCCGTCGGCAACTTCCACAAGGTTGAAAGCAGCACCGGAATTTGTGAGGTGGTTGATCAACTCAGCAAATTTGGCTTCCACCACATCCATTGGTTGACGGTACGTTGAGGCGAGCCCTACATCCGTGAAATCCAGCATCATATGAGCACCAGCATCCAGCATGCACCAGTAGTCGTTGCCAGAGCCGGTTCCGGTTGCTTTCGTAGCGCCCACGGAGACACCCGCCTTGCTCAGCCCATGGACGAGAGAGTGGATAGTAGTCGTTTTTCCTGAACTCATCGCCGTTCCTAAGACGGCAACCGTCCGGGGACGGGGAACCTCTGGAGCCACCGGCTGCAGGGAAAAGTCCAGAATATTCAGCGGCCTGCCCTTGGCGTCACCTAAGAGGCCGATGGGCTCAATTTCCGTTGCCCGCCGAATGGCCATATTGCGGCTTAATACCTGGGACGCAATGCCTCCCGAGGCGACGAATTGTGTGTCCCCCAGGGTTGCGGGCACCCGTGATTCATACTGGTCAGTAGCGTATCTGTCCCCGTAGGTGACGATGATTTCGTCATCATCGTGCAGCACTGCACGTCGCCCGTTCGGCTGTTCAATATGTCGATGATGGCCTAACTGCACAATGCGAGCCAGTACCAGATCACCGGAACGGGGACGGACTGCTCCGGAAATCAAGGAAGTTATCTTCGCTGGCACTACTCGGCGGGTGGTAAAAGCGGCTTTGGCCCTCGCCACCCTATCGGGGTCCACTGGCTTAACCCACACTTTTCGATCTGCGGTCATGTGACGCACGGTACGCGGTGAAAATTGGACGCGGAAGGGGCAGGGTGTACTCGAAATTACGATTAGGTATCACTTGGGTGGCGCTAGAGCAAATCCGAATTCGACGCCGGGGAAGGCTCATTGCGGCTCCTTTAAGGGACCTGGAATAGCCGTCCGCTTGGACTGCGTGCAGTACAGGTAGTGGTTGCCGCGGGTGAAAGCGTGAACGACGCCATTCCACCACTTTCTCCTGATACGGAGTGAATGGAGCTATTCATCTGAAGCATGCCCTGCCCAAGGTTGGACCCCTGGTCCCATTCCGGGTGGTGGTTGAGCTTGTCGAAGCCCTCGGTTCTTCGAGAAGGCCCGACAAGCGACCTCCGGCAGCGGCAGCGCGCCTCCCCAAATCATCGGGACTAGGCTGGGCTGATGGCCCTCCTCGCTGCCCTGGCACCCACCTTCGCGGCCGTGGCCATCCTCATGCTTCTCACCATGGCCGTGCTCCGGGGCGCGCACACGCCTCAGTACCTGGCTCCGGCCCTGGCCATTCTCCGCGGGGCCGCCCAACTCGCGCTCATCAGCCTGGTGCTGGGCGGCATCATCACCGATCCGCTGTGGGTGGCGGCCGCGCTGGTGGTGATGTTCAGCGTGGCTGCCGTGACGGCCACCCGCAGGCTGACCTGGTCCGGGCCGCGATTCGTGGTGGTGGCAGGGACCATGGCCCTCGGGATTGTGGTGACGCTCGGCGTCGTGTTCGGCACCGGGGCGGTGGCACTGGAGCCGCGGTACGTCCTGGCTGTGGGCGGCATCGTGATCGGCAACTGCATGACCATCGCCGTCCTGGCCGGACATCGGTTCTACGAGACAGTCCGCCAGCAGTGGGACCAGGTGGAAGGCTGGCTGGCCCTGGGTGCCACGGCACGGCGGGCCACGCTGACCCAGGCGCGTTACTCGGTGCACGCGGCCCTGATCCCGTCCACGGACCAGACGAAGACCACCGGCCTGGTGACCCTGCCCGGTGCGTTTGTGGGCGCGATCTTCGGCGGCGCGTCTCCGCTCGAGGCCGGCCGCTTCCAGGTGGTGGTGCTGGCTTCCATCATGGCGGCCGGTTCGATTACCGCCGTCGCACTGATCCGGACTCTTGGCGCGGTTAAGGTGCGGCCCGCCTAGCGGCTCCCGTGCCTAGCCTTCGCACTCCGTGCAGTATTTCTTCCCGTCCTTTTCGCGCGCCAGCTGGCTGCGGTGATGGACCAGGAAGCACGACATACAGGTGAATTCATCGGACTGGACCGGGACCACCTGTACCTGCAGCTCTTCGCCCGAAAGGTCCGCTCCGGGCAGTTCAAAACTGTCCGCCAGCTCGGTTTCGTCGAGGTCGATCACACCCGCCTTGGGCGCAGCCTTGTCCGACTTGAGCTCATCAATCGGTTCGCTGAGCTCATCCTCGGCAGACTGCCGCGGGGCATCGTAATCAACTGCCACTGATTCTCCTTTATTGCTCTGGATGTTCTTGTTGGAACCACGACACAACCCGGCGGAGCCGCGGGTTATTCCCGATTACGTTGGAGGCATTGTACTGGCCGCGCGGCGCCGTGGCCACGCGCCAAGGCCGCTCTACGCCCGCCCACCTGAAAGCGCCTGCTCCAGCTCCGCGGTCATCGCGTTGACCAGCTCGGGCCTGCCGTGGAACTGGGCAGGCGTGTTCTGGAAAAGCTCTATGCCCCAGACGCCCTCCTCCAGCACGGCCACGAGTGTTTGATGCGCGTTGGTGGCCGGGGCGATGTCCGTCCGGCCCGGCGGAACCAGCCCGCTGATGGCAGTGAGCAGAACGACGCCGGGTCCCAGCGGCCGCAGTCCGCGCACCTTGGTGACGTACGTGGCCGTCGCATGGTCCTTAAAGATTGGATCGAGGTGCCCGAAGATCTGGTCCGGTCCGGTGGCGGCACTGCCATCAAACCCGATCTGGAACCCGCGCTGCGTAAAGAGGTCCGCCATTCCCCGGGCATCCCGCCGGTTCCAGGCAGCGATCAAACCCTCGTACAGGCTGCGGACTTTGTCCAGGTCCGCATCATCCATCGCCGCCCCCTAAGAACGTTCGGATAGTCTCTGCCATTCTCTGTGCCTGGGTCCAGTGCAGGTAATGATTGCCTTCCAGGCTGACGATCTGGTGGCGCTGGACATTCTTCAGGAGGTTTTCCGCCGCGGCTTCCTTTTCGGCTGAATGCTCGGTCTTCTCATCAGCAACGAAGGCCAGCACCGGCAGGTCATCCGGGTACGTCACTCCCCGGAGGGCCTGGGAGTTGTTCCCGATCCGGGCCGTCTCATCCACCACGGCCGGGTTGCCGAAGTTCCAGTTCATCATCATCCGCATGCGCCGCAGCTCATCATCGGTGTACGCCTTGCTGTCCGGGTCGGTAATGCCGGGCGCCACTGCGGTCACGGCGCGGAGCACCCCCGTGACGGCCAGGGCCCGTTGCCAGTTAAACTCGGGCTGGGGCTCCGGCACCGGCTCATTTCCGGGCTTGGGGATAGTGGCATCAATGCCCACCACGGCCGACACTTCCGACCGGTACCGGTTGGCGTAATCAAGCATGTAAAAGCCGGCGATCGAATGCCCGGCCAGCACGTACGGCTGCTTCACCGGGAGCTTGGCCAACACGTCGTGGAGTTCGTTGCTGATGTTCTCATTGGTCCGCGGGCCGGCGTCCGGGTCGCTGTAGCCGTACCCGAACCCTTCCACTACGGTCACGTCAAAACCGTTGAGCTCACGGATCAGCGGCTGGAAATCGAGGGCAGGAGCCGGCGTCCCCAGCCCGCTGAGGAGGACGATCGGCTGGCCTTCCTGCCCGTTCCGGTACACGTTCAGGGAACCGCTTCCGACGGCGACGCGCTCGCCGTACGCCGGCGTGTTCGCCTTTTCGGTCCGCTCCAGGACCAGGTTGACCGCCGTCGAAAGCAGGATCAGTCCCAGGATGACGAGGGCCGCGATCCCGGCACGGCGCAGCCCGCGCCGGGGCTTTTTGGCCACCCCGGCGCGGGCTGCTTCAGGCTGATTGGAAACTTCTCGAGGAAGTGGACGCATGAGCCTTTCCGATCCATCCGACCTGTATGGTGCGCCTAGGCAGGCTTGGCAAACACAGCAGCACTCATGATTTCGTAGGCCACGAACGGCTGGTCGCCTTCCACCCAGGCGTCGTGGCCGGCAGGAATGGTGTACGCGTGGCCGGCGCTAACCGTGCTTTGTGTTCCGTCATCCATTCGCACTGTCAATGTTCCCGAGGCACAGATTCCTACGTGATTGACCTGGCAGCTGTCCGTATGCACCACGGTCTTGATGGTCTCGGACCAACGCCAGCCGGGTTCAAAGGTAAACCTGCCCAGGGTGGTGTCCCCGACGTTAACCACATCGACGGCGGTCTTGGGCGGACGGCGCCGCTCATCGGGATCGTCGAATGACTTCGCTTCCAGGGTTTTTACTGCTTCTCCGGCCATTTCCTTCTCCTGATAGGGAGTTATTGGAACTATTCATCCGGAGCGCCCAGACCGCTCCCGGGCTTCGTTGGCCGGCCCAGGTGGGGACCAGTGCCGTGCCAACGCTGGCACCCAGCGGTATCAGAGTGCGCCCGGCAGCGGATGGTGTCAATACGCAGGTCTGGCCAACGGCTTCCTGTCACGCCAATGTTGCCTTGCGTTCACCAGTACAGGGCAGGCTCGGGTTGTTCCGAACATACTGATGCCCATTTTCAGGAGATTTTCCATGTCCAACACTGTTTCCCGCCGCAACTTCCTCGGCGCCGGAGCAAGCGCCGCTGCCCTGGGCTTCGCCTTCGCCGGCGCCGGCAGCCTGGCCCCCTTCGCCCGGCCCGCCAACGCTGCCACCCGCAACGCCTTCGGCTACGGGACGCTGGTTTCGGACCCCAACGGCATCCTCGCGCTTCCCGAGGGCTTCTCCTACAAGCTGCTCGCCCGTTCGGGGCAGACCGCCACCACCGAGGGCGTGCACCCCTCCGATCCTGACGGCATCGGCGTCTTCGACGGCCCCAACGGCGGTTCGGTACTGATCTGCAACCACGAAAACAGCGGAAATGAGCCCTTCCCGGTTCCCGTGGTGGACGGCATCACCTACGACCCCGGCGCAAAGGGCGGCACCTCCACCCTCACCGTGGACGCCGACGGAAACCGCGTGGGCCAGTACACCTCAGTGGCCGGTACCAACAACAACTGCGCCGGCGGCATCTCACCCTGGGGCACCTGGCTTACCTGCGAGGAAACCGAAGCCCGCGCCGGGTCCGGCACGAACACCAAGGACCACGGATACGTCTTCGAGGTGGACCCCGCCAGCCGTGAGGCCAACGTCGGGTTCGCCAACATCCCGCTGAAGTTCCTGGGCCGCTACTCCCATGAGGCAGTCGCCGTCGATCCCAAAACCACCCAGATCTACCTCACCGAGGACGCCGGCAACCCCAACGGCCTGTACCTGCGCTGGACCCCGCCGGCAGGCTTCACTCCGGGCAAGGGCAGCCTCCACGCCCTGGCACAGTCCGCGGGCGGCGACGTGGCAGGCCGGCTGCAGGCCATGAAGGCCTTCCGCGGCTCCACCCACATCAAGGACCTTTCGGAAGCCACCACCGTGGGCACCCGGTACAAGGTGGAATGGGTGGACGTGCCGGACCGCGACGCCCGCACCACGTCAGTGCGCAAGCAGTTCACCAACGACGAGATCACCCGCTCCCGGAAGCTTGAAGGCCAGTGGTGGGGCGACGGCGGGGCCTACTTCGTGTCCAGCTTCGCCCGCCTCACCGACGGTTCCGTCAACGAACACGACGGCCAGGTGTGGCATTACGATCCCGCCACCGAATCCATCACGCTGAGCACCATCTTCGGCGTCAACCAGGATCCGGACCAGGACGGCGCCTTCGACGGCCCGGACAACATCACGGTGGCACCGCAGGGCGGGCTGATTCTGGCAGAGGACGGCAACGGCGTCTCCCACCTTGTCGGCGTCACCGACCAGGGCATGTCCTACCCGCTGGCCCGCAACGAGTTCAACGACTCGGAATTCTGTGGCCCGGCGTTCAGCAAGGACGGCAAGTGGCTCTTCGCCAACATCCAGTCCCCCGGCTTCACCCTGGCCATCACGGGGCCGTGGACCCGCGCGTCCAACGCCGCCACCGCGGCAGCGAACTAATTACCAGCGGGCTTGCAGCCGCCGGGGGGCTGCAAGCCCGCTGCCCGTTCACCATCCGTTCATCGCGGCCACGTATCTTTCGCCGGTGAATGCTTTCGATTCGTCCCGCCATGGCTTTAACGTCCTTGATGACGGCGACGATCTGCACCCGCCCGGACACAATGGGAAGGTGGCTACGTACCGCCCCCAAATGGCCGGCGCGGAAAAGGCAGCACCGCCCCGTACCCTGGTGCAGGTTTTCGAGGAAACGGCGCAGCGGTTCCCTGACGCGTCCGCCCTCGACGACGGCAAGGCCTCCCTGAGCTATGCCGAGCTGCATGCCGCCGCCAAGAAGTACGCGCTGCGGCTGCACAAGAGCGGCATCGGAGCGGGCCACAAGGTGGGCATCCGGATCCCGTCCGGAACCAACGAACTCTACATCGCCATCCTCGCCACCTTGTTGGTGGGCGCAGCCTACGTGCCCGTCGACGCCGACGACCCGGAGGAGCGGGCGAGCCTCGTTTTTGCGGAAGCCGGCGTAGCGGCCGTCCTGCGGGCAGGTGAAATTTCCACGATTCCGGGCAGGGACCACCCGTTCCCCTCACCCCGGCAGCCCGGCGTCGACGATGACGCCTGGGTCATTTTCACCTCCGGTTCCACCGGCAAACCCAAGGGCGTGGCCGTGACCCACCGGTCGGCCGCCGCGTTTGTGGATGCCGAGGCCAGGCTGTTCCTCCCGGCGAATCCGGTGAACTCCACGGACCGGGTCCTGGCCGGCCTGTCCGTGGCGTTCGATGCCTCCTGCGAGGAAATCTGGCTCGCCTGGCGCAACGGCGCCTGCCTGGTACCCGCTCCCCGGTCACTGGTGCGGACCGGCATGGACCTGGGCCCATGGCTGATCACCAACGGAATCACCGTGGTGTCAACGGTCCCCACGCTTGCCGGGCTGTGGCCGGCCGAATCGCTGGAAGCGGTCCGGCTGCTGATCTTCGGCGGGGAAGCCTGCCCGCCGGAACTGGCCGCCCGGCTCGCCGTTGACGAACGCGAAGTCTGGAACACCTACGGACCCACCGAGGCGACGGTGGTTGCCTGCGCTGCCCGGATGGACGGAACCGGCCCCGTGCGGATCGGACTGCCGCTGGACGGGTGGGACCTCGCCGTCGTCGATCCTGCCGGGATCCCGGTCAGCGAAGGCGAGACCGGAGAGCTGATCATCGGCGGAGTCGGCCTTGCCCGGTACCTGGACCCGGCCAAGGACGCCGAGAAGTACGCGCCCATGGAGACCCTCGGCTGGAACCGTGCCTACCGCAGCGGGGACCTGGTCCGCTACGAAAGCGAGGGCCTCGTGTTTGTGGGCCGCGCCGATGAACAGGTGAAACTGGGTGGGCGCCGGATCGAACTAGGGGAAATCGACGCCGCCCTGCAGTCCCTGCCCGGCATCCAGGGTGCGGCGGCCGCGGTGCAGGACACCGCGGCCGGAATCCAGATCCTCGTGGGCTACCTCGTGCCGGCGCCGGGGACTGCCCCGGACCTGGACGGGGCACGTGAGCTGCTGGCCGCCCAGTTGCCCGCTGCCCTCATCCCCCTGCTCACGGTGATCGATGGAATCCCCGTGAAAACCAGCGGCAAGGTGGACCGCCACGCGCTGCCATGGCCGCTGGCGGCACCTGCCACCGATGACCACGTGCTGCCGGACCTGGACGGGCCTTCGGCGTGGATTGTGGAGCAGTGGGCAGGGGTCCTGGGGACTGCGCCGGACAGTTTGGACGCGGACTTCTTTGCCTATGGCGGGAGCAGCTTGGCCGCGGCCCGGCTGGTCTCGGCACTCCGGGTGCGGTATCCCACCATTACCGTGGCGGACGTTTATGCCCGCCCGCGGATCGGCGCCCTGATCGAATATGCCAGGCTTTCAGCGCCCGACGGCGGCCTGGAGGCTTCGCCGCAGCTGAAACGTCATGTGCGCCCCACCGCCCGCAGATCCCAGATCTTCCAGTTCCTGGCCGGGTTCCCGCTGCACGTGCTGGTGTCCATGCGTTGGCTCACCTACCTGATGGCCGTCAACAATCTCCTGTCCATCTGGGGTGTGCTGACCGGCGCGCCCACCGTGTCCTGGTGGTGGGTCCTGGCGTCCTGGCTGGTTTTTGTGAACCCGCTGGGCCGAATGGCCGTCTCGGTCGCGGCCGCGCGCCTCCTGCTCCGTAGGGTGGTTCCCGGCAGCTATCCCCGGGCCGGAAAAGTGCACCTGAGGCTGTGGCTCGCCGAACAGATCGCGGATCTGTCCGGGGCGGTCAGCCTGGCCGGAGCCCCCTGGGTCCCGTACTACGCCCGGGCGCTCGGCGCCAAGGTGGGCAAGGACGTTGACCTTCATTCCGTCCCGCCCGTGACCGGCATGCTGAGCCTGGGCTCCGGGTGCTCCATTGAACCGGAGGTGGACCTTTCGGGCTGGTGGATCGACGGCGACCTGGTGCACATCGGCCACGTCCGGGTGGGCCCGGGTGCCACGGTGGGTTCGCGGAGCACTCTGATGCCGGGTGCGCGGATCGGCGCGGGCGCAGAAGTGGCGCCGGGCTCGGCCGTCCTGGGCAAGGTCAAGGCAAACCAGCGTTTCGCGGGCTCTCCTGCCCAGCGCCTCGGCAAAGCCCAGCAGGACTGGCCCGAGCGGCCGCCGTCGGGCCTGAAAACAGTGGCCGCGTTTGCCGCCTACGCTCTGGCGGCAGGGCTGCTGGCACTGATTCCGTTCGTCTCCGCCCCCATCGGCGCCCTGCCCGTCATCGCGGCCGTACAGGGACGGGAATCCCTGTACTCGGCGGGTGCCGCTCTGCTGTGGGCGGTCCCGCCGGCGGCCGCACTCTGGTTCCTGTCGAACATGGTCCTGACGGCCGCCGTCGTCCGCCTGCTGGGCCTTGGACTCCGCGAAGGCCACTACCGGGTGCGCAGCTTCACCGGCTGGCGGGTCTGGGCCACCGAACGGGTCCTGGACATGGCGCGGGACCTGCTCTTTCCCCTCTACGCGAGCCTGTTCACTCCTGTATGGCTGCGGCTGCTGGGGGCCAAAGTGGGCCGGAACGTGGAGGCCTCCACGGTGCTGCTGCTGCCCTCCATGACTACGGTGGGGGACGGGGCCTTCCTGGCTGATGACACCATGATCGCCTCCTACGAACTCGGCGGCGGATGGATGAGGATCGCCCCGGCAAAGATCGGCAAGCGCGCCTTCCTGGGCAATTCGGGGATGACGGGGGCCGGACGGAGCGTGCCGAAGAACTCCTTGGTTGCGGTGCTGTCCGCAACGCCGGCGAAAGCGAAGTCCGGGACGTCCTGGCTGGGCAGCCCGCCGGTGCGGCTGCGCCGGGCGCGGATGGACGTGGATCAGAGCCTGACCTTCCACCCGCCGCTGCGGCTGAAGATCTACCGCGCGCTCTGGGAACTGTGCCGGGCTGTCCCGGTGGTCCTCACCGCGGCCATAGCCATCGGCATCCTGGTGGTCCTCGACTGGGTGGCCGGCTCCGCCGGATACGCCGCCGCTGCCCTGCTCGGGGCACCCGTGCTTCTCGCTGCCGGAGGCGTGGCCGCGGCGAGTTCGGTAGCTGCGAAGTGGCTGCTGGTGGGCAGGATCAAGGCGGGCGAGCACCCCTTGTGGAGCTCATTCATCTGGCGCAACGAGGTGGTGGACACCTTCATCGAGATGGTCACCGCACCCTGGTTTGCCCGCGCCGCTGCCGGCACCCCTGCCCTGGTCTGGTGGCTGCGCGGCCTCGGCGCCAGGATTGGTTCCGGTGCGTGGTGCGAGAGCTACTGGCTGCCGGAAGCGGACCTGGTCACGCTCGGGGCCAACTCCACCGTCAACCGCGGCTGCGTCATCCAGACCCACCTCTTCCACGACCGAGTGATGAGCATCGATACCGTTACGCTGGAACCTGGGGCAACCATGGGCCCGCACGGGGTTATCCTGCCAGCTGCCCGGATCGGCGCCGGCGGAACTGTTGGGCCGGCATCCCTGGTGATGCGGGGTGAGACCGTTCCGGCCGCAAGCTTCTGGATCGGTAATCCCGTCAGCCCGTGGGCTTCCCCTGCCACCACCGTTCCTGCCCGGGAGGCCCAACCACAGTGACCGCACACCACGAGCCGGCACACGCAGTTCGGGACTCTCCTGCCTCCGGTCCCCTGCCCGATCCCTACACCCCGGGGCATGGGTCCGCGGAGTATCAGGTTTCGCGCTACGAGCTGTACCTGGACTACCGCGTTTCCACGAACCGCTTGTCCGGCCATGCGGCCATCTCGGCGCGTTCCTCAGTCTTTTTGGACAGGGTGGTCCTGAACCTTGCCGGGCTGCGGGTGCTGAAAGTCCAGCTGGACGGGCAGCGGGTCCAGCGGTTCAGCCAGCGCGGCAACCAGTTGATCATCGTCCCGGCCAGGCCGCTGCCCGGCGGCACCGACTTCAGCCTGGACATCCGCTACGACGGCACACCCGGACCCTTGCGCGGGAACTGGGGCGAGGTGGGCTGGGAAGAGCTCACGGACGGGGTGCTGGTAGCCGGGCAGCCCACCGGCGCGCCGTCGTGGTTTCCCTGCAACGACCACCCCAGCCAAAAGGCCAGCTTCGGCTTCACCATCACCACCGACGCCAACTACCGGGTGGTCTGCAACGGTGTGCTGGTCTCCCGCCATGCGAAGGCCAGCCGGGAAACCTGGGTGTTTGAACAAGCCGAACCGATGGCTACCTATCTGGCCACCGTGCAGATCGGGCGCTACGACCTCCGGCAGCTGGACCCCGCTGTCCATTCCCCTTCCCACCGGGCTGATGTCCCACCCGGCTTGGGTGGCTCCGTGCCCCAGCTCGTCGCGGCACCTCCGGCCCTGATGTCCTCTGCCACAGCGGCCCTTGCCCGCCAGGGGCAGATGATGGAGACTTTCGAGGCCTGCTTCGGCCCCTACCCGTTCCCCGGCTACACCGTGGTGGTGGCCGACGATCCGCTCGAGATCCCGCTAGAAGCCCAGTCCCTGTCCGTTTTTGGTCCCAACCATCTGAACCAGGATTGGAACGACCAGCGGCTCATCGCCCACGAACTGGCCCATCAGTGGTTCGGGAACTCCCTCACTGCCACCACGTGGGCCGATATCTGGCTGCATGAAGGATTCGCCTGCTATGCCGAATGGATCTGGTCCGAGGCCTCCGGGAACCTTCCGGCTTCCCAGCGGGCCGCGGCGGCCTGGCAGGGACTCGCCGCCCAGGCCCAGGACCTGCTGGTGGGTGACCCCTCACCGGAGTTGATGTTTGATGACCGGGTCTACAAGCGCGGCGCCCTTGCCCTCCATGCGGTGCGGCGGACAGCCGGGGACGTGCTGTTCTTCGAACTCCTTCAAGGGTGGACGGAAAGCTTCCGCCATGGCGGGGTCACCACAGCGGACTTTATGGACACTGCGGACCGTACCTGCGCGGAAGTCCGGGGATTCAGTGCCCGCGCCATCCTCACGCCGTGGCTCTACGAGGCAGCACTCCCTCCGCTGCCATGACCCCTGCCGCAGCCCCTCAGGGACTTTCGCTGGCGGCGGTGCGGCTGTCCGGCGTCGACCTTGGCCTGGAACATGTGCTCGACGACGACGAGGTTGCCAGGGCGGGCATGTTCCGCTCCCAGGCCCTCCGGGACAGGTTCGTGGCTGGCCGGATAGCGCTCAGGCTGCACATCAGCGCGCTGACCGGCGACCGTCCGGGCTCGTTGCAGGCGCTTTACAGCTGTCCGTCCTGCCTGAACCGGGACATCCCGGGGCACGGGCTTCCGGCCTATCGCGTCCCCTCGCGGACCAGTCCCCTGCGAGTCAGCCTCAGCAGGTCAGAGGATTGGTGCCTGCTGGCCGCGTGCCTCGATGACGGGGTGGCCGGAGTCGGCGTGGACATTGAGGCTGAACCTTCTGCTGGTTTTGAGGGATTCCAGTCCGTGGCCATGACCGGCAACGAGCGTGAGAAGCTCCGGGATGTGGCGCCTGCGGGACTGCCTGCGTTGATGACCCGGCTCTGGGTCCGCAAGGAAGCAGTCCTCAAGGCACTGGGGACGGGGCTTGCCCAGGATCCCGCCAGTGTTGATGTTGCCGGGCCAATCCCCCGCCTGTTTGATGAACCGGCCCTGGAGGGACGCTGGCAGTTTGAAGATATAGACCCCTTCAGTCTTGGCCTGCCGGACGAGTTCACGGCCGCCTGTGCCATCCGGAAAGCCACGAGCCGCGGACCCAAGTAGGTAGCGCTAAGTGTCGTTTTGGCGCGTCATAACGACACTTACTGCTACTTACTTGGGCAAGTTGGCGGGCGGGGAAGAAAGGGCTCTTGACTCTCCTCCGCGCCGCCCCCAAACTTTGGCAATGACGAATGAACCCGAAGCCCTCATCGCCGTGGTCAACCGGCTCGCTGCGCGCTTTCCTGACGAACAGCGCTCGGTTATTGAGGACATTGTGGCTGAGGAACACGGCCTGCTCGACGGCGGGCACATCCGGGACTACGTCCCCGTACTTGTGGAGCGGGCGGCGAAGCTCCGGCTCTCCCGCTCGTAGCCGGCGGCACCTCCCTGCATGCCCGTTCTGCGCCGACGGGCCCCGGCCCGCACCACAACGCAATTACGTCAAAGAATTGGGTCTTTTTGATCTAGGCCTGCAGGCCTACCGTGGGAAAACACAGGACGGCCAACCCGGGCTGCCGAAGTACGGAGGGTCTTAAAGATGACAACGCACGTCGCAGACTGCAGCGTAACCAACTGTTCCTTCAATGACCACACCAACTGCAACGCCGCAGCCATTACCGTCAGCGGCGCCGAAAACCACGCCCAGTGCGCAACATTCATCGACACCGGCATGCACGGCGGCCTGCCCAAGGTGCTCGCCGACGTCGGAGCCTGCCAGCGCAGCGAATGCGTCCACAACGACCACCTGATGTGCAACGCACCTGAAGTCCGTGTGGGCCCCGGCGCGGACAACGCCGACTGCCTCACCTACTCACACAGCTGACCTTCAGGACCCCGGTGGTTGAGCCCGCCGTAGGTTTCTACAGGCTCAACCATCGGGCGACAGACTCACCAACCGGGGTTCGGGCTCAACCACCGGGCTTTTCTTTGCCCGGCCTACTCTGCCGCCACCCACACCGTGCAGTCCGCAGCATCGGCAACCACGGCCTCAAGCTCCCCGGCGCGGTGCAGCACTTCCAGCTGCCGGGACGCCCCGGTGCCCACGGCAAGCACGTCGTCGACCAGTTCCTCCACCCGGCCCAGGTCGCCCATGTCCTCCAAAGCCTCGCGGATGTGATCCAGCAGCACATTCACCACAGCGAGCGCGGCCGCGGGTTGCAACGTCAGCGGGTCCAGCAGTTTCCCGCGCAGCCCCCACCGGCTCGCTTTCCAGGTGGCCAGCCGCACGAGCTCTGTGGGCACGGCTACGGGCGGGACGCCCGCCCGCCATTCCCGGGCGGCCGTTTCCACAAGCCCGCGCGCAATCCCCGCCAGCAGCACTGCGTTCTGCGGGCGCAGGCACACATCGGCAATTCGGATCTCAACGGTCGGGTAATGCCGGGACAGCCGCGCGTCGAAATACACCATGCCTTCATCCAGCAGGACGCCGGTGCTCACCATGTCATGCACCAGCTGGTGGTACGCATCCGGCGACCCGAGGATATCCAGCGGCCCGGCGGACGGCCACCGGCTCCACACCTGCGCCCGGTAGCTGGCATAACCGCTGTCCTGCCCGTGCCAGAACGGCGAATTCGCGCTGAGCGCGCTAAGCACCGGAAGCCAGGTGCGGATGCGGTCCAGCACTGCCACGCCCTCATCGTCCGAGTCCACAGCAACATGGATGTGGCAGCCGCAGGTGAGCTGTTCCCTGGCGGTCAGCCCGTACTCCTCGGTCATGGCAATAAAACGCCGCAGCTGCACCGGATGGGGATCAGTCGGCAGGGGTGATGTTCCCAAGGCCGCAGCCCGCACCCCAACCCTGCGCGCTTCTGCATCCGCCATGGCCCGCCCCAGGATGATGTCCGCCTCGAGCGTTGCCATGGTGGCGTGCGGAGGGGTGACCACCTCAATCATTTCCTGCTGGAATTCGGCAGTGAGGACGGGTCCGCCGCCGGGACCGGCCGGGCGTTGGTAGCCCTCAAGCAGCCCGCTGGCCAGAGGCACGGGCTCCCCCGTCTCCGGACTTACCAGCAGCAGTTCCTCCTCCATGCCAAACGTACGACGACGGCGCTCGCCTCCGCGGCTGCCGTCAGTTGCCGCCGGGGTGCTTTCCGCTCCTGAGCCGTCCATCGCCGTCGTCCTTCTGTCATTCCATCCGGGCCAGTTCGTCCCAGAAACCTGCAAGCGTGACTGCGCCGTTCACCAGGACCGCAAGGTTGGCGCTCTCGTCGCTGTCGTGCCAGTGGTCCTCCACCAGGCCGGTGCCGAAAAACAGGACAGGAGCATCCAGGGTCCTGGCGAGCAGCTCAGCAGGGCCACCGCCGGCGTTGCCCATCCTGCCCACGCTGGCGGACTGGAAGCCCCGGCCCATGGCCCGTACCAGCGCGGAAACCGCCGGATGGTCCGGGGTCCGGTACGCTTCCTGGGCTGTCTCCAGATCCACGCTGAAGGTGTGGCCGAAGCTGTCCCCCACAGTGGCCTCCACCCACTGCCGCAGCAGCTCAGCCACCTTTTCCACCCGCTGACCGGGCACGGTCCGGAAGCTCAGGTCCGCCGAGGCCACGGCCGGCACGGCGGCACGGGAAACCCCGATAGGATCCCCGGCGATGAGGGACGTGACCTCGACGGCGGGACGCAGCCACAGCCGTTCCAGCACGGTATACCCCTGCTCGCCGGTAACCGCGCCGGATTCGGACCGCTTCAGCCAGTCCTCCTCGCTGAAGGGAAGCTCCGCGAGCGCCTTCCGCAGGTCCTCCGGGGGCGGCTCGACGTCGTCGTAAAAACCCGGAACAGCAATCCGGCCCTCCCCGTCGTGCAGGAGCGCGAGCAGCCGGCCCAGCTCGAAGGCAGGATTGGGTGCGTTGCCGGACACGGCGCCGCTGTGGACGTCGCGCTCCGGCCCGAACAGTTCCAGGCTGGCGGAGAGCATGCCGCGCAGGCTTACGCAGACGGCGGGATGGTCCTCTTGCCACAGCAGGGTGTCGGAGAAGAGGACCACGTCGGCCTGCAACCGGTTCCCCTGCTCCTCCAGCAACTTGGCCAGATGCGGCGACCCGCCTTCCTCCTCGCCCTCGACCAGGTACTTCAGGTTGACGGCGGGCGCGGCGGTTGAGCCCGCCCAGGTGGTTGAGCCTGCCCCGGTGGTTGAGCCTGTCGAAACGCCGTTGGAGTGAGAGAGGGTTTGGGTTTTGGCCGCATTAAGTGAGAGAGCGTCCGGGTTTTGGGGGCCATAAGTGAGAGCGCGTTGGTGCAGGTGGGCGCGCACCGACCACAGGTGGGCCAGGACCTGGCCCTTGGCGTCGGAGCTCCCGCGGCCATACAGCCTGCCGTCGCGCACTACGGGTTCGAACGGCGCCGTTTGCTCCCAGTTCTCCGCCTTAACGGCGCGGACGTCGTGGTGGCTGTAGACTAGGACCGTGGGGGCTCCGGGCGCCTCGCACCATTCCGCGTAAACAGCATGCGACTCCCCGGTGGGCAGCACTTCCACCGTGGGGAAACCGACGCCCCGGAACGCCGCCGCCAGCCAATTGGCCGAGCGGAGCAGGTCCTGCGCGTGCTCCGGCACTCCCAACACGCCGGGCACGCGCACCCACTCCGCCAGCTGCCCTTCCAACTCGCCCTGCCGCGACCGGACGAAGGCGTGAAGGTCCGAACCGCCGTCGTGATCCTCGTCGGGATGCTCCCGGCCGCCGTCGTGGTCACGCAAACCGTGGTGCTGCTCCACGGTTTACCGTGGCTGGGCCGGGTTGGTTGGAACCCCCTGGGACGGCGGGTTGACGGGAGGTCCCGGCACGTTGGCCGTCTGCGGCGCGTCAGGCTGGCCGGTGTTCACCTCAGGGGTGCTGGGCGTCCGTGGGCCGCGGGGCTCTGCGCCGCCCTGCAGGTCGTGGAGCCTCTTCTCCAGGATCTGCATGATGGGCAGCCGGTTTCCGTGGGCCTTCTCGTACGTGATCAGCTGCGCTACGTCTGCCTCCTCCAGGCCGGAAATGCGCGACGGCAGCGTTCCCGCCGGCAAGTGGTCGTAGTCCGGCAGGGGAAGTTCGCTGTGCTGCGGGACATTGTTCTCGGGTACATGTTTCATGGGTGTTCAACTCCTTATGTCAGAATCAACAGCGTCATGTGAGTGAGGCCAGCAGCGCGCCGCATGCCTGTTCGCAGCGCCGGCACGCTTCGGCGCAGATCTGGCAGTGGTCATGCATGTCCGCGTGCTTTTCGCATTCCTCCGCACAGGCTTTGCAGGCGGTCCGGCAGGCTTCCACGAGTGCCCGGGTGACGGTGCGGTCAGACCCGGTAAGGCGAGACAGCACCTTTCCCGTGGTGGCGCAGATGTCCGCGCAGTCCAAGTCGGTCCGGATGCATTTAGCCAGCTCCGCCACCATGTCCTCGCCCAGGCAGGCGTCCGCGCAGCCAGTGCACGACTGGGCGCATTCGTAGCAGGCGCTGATGCACTCGGACAGGGTGGCGACATCGATATCACCGAGGTCCTTGGGATATGCGTCAATCATGGACCGGATGTGGGTCATGCTGTTCTCCTTCCCTTGGCTTCCGCAAGTCGCCAACCCTATTGATAAGCACACTTACTTGTTTTACGGTACCGGGATGGGCGCCGCTGGTACAGAGTGCGGAGCCCCCTTCCCGTCGGCGGGATGGGGCACGGCAAATGAGGCTAGAGCGGCCCGGATGCCGTCAGAGCCGCTGACCATGTTTCATTCCATGCGCGCAGAGGACCCCTTTGGGAGCGACTCGCGCACGCCGTTCAGCCTTCCAGATTGGCGATCCGGCCCAGGTCGGCTGACACACTCAACTTTGCGCCGCCGTCACCATTGCGCTCCAGATGGTTGTAAAGGAACCCCAGAAGTTCCACTGCCCTGCGGTTCAGCCGGCGCGACTCCTCCAGGTCCCGGTCCAGCCGGGCAATCTCGGCCCGCAACTCCGCGACGTCCGTAGCGGCTATGGCCAGCCGAAGGTTGATCTCTTCCAACGGATCACTCAGGGGCTCGTGCTCGTGAATGGCCTCAATCAGGGGATCGTGCATGGCAGGGGCTCACTTTCAATCGACTGCAGCCTCGGCGCCGCCTGGCGCCTCAAGCGGGAACTGGGGCGTCGGGCACCAAAGGCCGCGCCCGCCGTCGGGCTGGATTGCGGGCTGCCCCGCAACACTGCGGGGTAGCGCCAGCCCGAAAGGCGATCGGGCGGACAGTGCTGGGCATGGGTGCATATGGATTTCAGGGGCATAAAGACCTTTCAGCCGGTTCCCATAGGGCGCAGCCCAGAGGGACTGCGCACTGACGGGCCCTGCTTGCCGCCGAATGAAGAACATAATAAGCACCCTTATCAACCTGTGGGAAGACCTTGTTTCCGAACCGCGGATCCTTTTCCGTCCCGGGCTGCCGGCAGCCGGCTCAACCGGACCGCGCGCTTGAAAATACCCTCCCGCCGCGAGTAAATTCGGAAGTGTGACAGGGATCATTCCCGTCCTCCTGCCGCCCTCCTGCGGAGGCTGCGGGAGTAGCTGCTGGAGCAGGCCGGTGGCACATGGTGCAGAACCGGATAGAGCGTGAAATGCCGTCCACCCACTTCCAGCAGTTCCTTAATGAAGCCACCACTGCCGACCCTTCGGCGGATCACCCGCTGGGACCCGATTGCCTCTATGGCCTGTACGTCAGTTGGGCCTCGCTGCACGGCTTCCGGGCGAAATCGGACCAGGCTTTCCGGGCCGGCATGCTCCGGTGCGGCGTTAATCCGAACGACTGCCGCCTGCACATGACCGGGGCCGCGGCCGCCGACTACATCCTTTACAGTTATCCCGCCGTGGCCTGATGGTGGCCGCCCACGGCAAGGGGACAGCCATGGGATACGATCCGCACGAGCAAGAGGAACGCCGCCAGCTCAACCACATGCTGCTGGCAGCCGACATCACCGTTGCTGAACTCTGGTTGCGGTACTTCAGCATGAGCGGCATGGCCGGAGAGTATGAGGTGCAGGCCTATGTGGAGGGGCTGATTTCCCTCCCCTCCCTCCAGCGCAGCCTGCTGGCCATGGCCGCGGAGGAACTTCGAAGCGAGTCGGCCTGAGGCCGGGCGTGAAGGTTACCCCGTGTACTGATCCGGAACCCTTTCTTGCGGCTCCTTTCCGCGCTAATCTGGGCTCACAACCCACAGGCCGTAAGCCATGGGTCTTTGGGCTCATGCAGTTGGGCCTCTGGAGCAGATCCGGAGGAGAACCACGCGGTGAACACCCCTAGGCGCAACACTTCCAGATGGCGGCGCGGGGCCGCCTTGTCCTCTGTCCCAGCACTGCTGGCGTTGACTTCCTGCTCCGCCGAAGTCCAGAGGGGCTGGCTTCCGGGCGAACGGGACACTACGGATCACACCCCCCTGGTCACGGACCTCTGGGTTAATTCGTGGATAGCCGCCATCATTATCGGCGCTATTACCTGGGGACTCATCCTCTGGTGCATCATCGCCTACCGCCGGCGCAAAAATACGGTGGGCTTCCCCCGGCAGATGAGCTACAACCTCCCGTTGGAAGTCTTCTACCTCTCCGTGCCGCTGATGATCATCATGGTCCTGTTCGTCTTTACCGACCGGGACCAGCGGGCCATGGACGACCGCTTCGAGAACCCGGACGTAGTGATCGACGTCCGCGGCAAACAGTGGGCGTGGGACTTCAACTACGTCAAGGAAGACGTCCATGAGGACCCGGGCGTGCAGGCCCACCTCGACGGCAACTGGGGCGCGCCCGACCGGCTCCCCACCCTCTACCTGCCGGTCAACAAAAAGGTGGAACTGCAGCTGAACTCCCGCGATGTCCAGCATTCGTTCTGGGTGGTCGAGTTCATGCAGAAACGGGACTTGTACCCCGGCGAAAACCAGTACAACAGGTACATCGACATCGTTCCCACCCGCACCGGCGAGTACACCGGCAAATGCGCCGAACTCTGCGGCGAATACCACTCCGAAATGCTTTTCAAAGTACGGGTGGTGACCGAGCAGGAATACAACAACCGCATTTCCGAACTGCGGGCCAAGGGCAACACCGGCATCCGGGGCGATGAATACGACCGGAACCCGGCAAGGCCAGCCCTGGAACAGGCACAACAAAGGACGGAACCGTAATGACCACCACCGGCCAGAACATGGGCGCAACGTCGGCCACTGCCGCACCGGCAGCGGTCAAACGCGGCAAGGGCAGCATTGTAGTCAGCTGGCTCACCACCACCGACCATAAAACGATCGGCTATCTGTACCTGATTGTCTCGTTTGTGTTCTTCTGCCTGGCGGGCGTGATGGCGCTGTTGATCCGTGCCGAGCTGTTCGAGCCCGGCCTGCAGATCCTGCAGACCAAGGAACAGTACAACCAGCTGTTCACCATGCACGGCACCGCGATGCTGCTGATGTTCGCCACCCCGCTGTTCGCCGGCTTCACGAATGTGATCATGCCCCTGCAGATCGGCGCCCCGGACGTCGCCTTCCCGCGGCTGAACGCGCTGGCATTCTGGTTCTTCCTCTTCGGCTCCATCATTGCAACGTCCGGCTTCATCACCCCGCAGGGCGCCGCCTCCTTCGGCTGGTTTGCCTACGCGCCGCTTTCCAACACCACCTTCACTCCCGGGCTCGGCGGGGACCTGTGGGTGTTCGGCCTGGCACTGTCCGGTTTCGGCACCATCCTCGGTGCGGTAAACTTCATCACCACCATCGTCTGCATGCGCGCACCGGGGCTGACCATGTGGCGGATGCCGATCTTCACGTGGAACGCCCTGGTCACATCCATCCTGGTGCTTATGGCGTTCCCGCCGCTGGCAGCCGCCCTGTTCGCTTTGGGGGCTGACCGGAAGTTCGGCGCCCACATCTATGACCCGGCCAATGGCGGCGCCATCCTCTGGCAGCACCTGTTCTGGTTCTTCGGCCACCCCGAGGTGTACATCATCGCGCTGCCGTTCTTCGGCATCGTCTCGGAGATCTTCCCGGTCTTCAGCCGCAAGCCGATCTTCGGGTACAAGGGCCTGGTCTACGCAACGATCGCCATCGCCGCCCTGTCCGTGACCGTGTGGGCCCACCACATGTACGTCACCGGCGCAGTGTTGCTGCCGTTCTTCGCGTTTATGACCATGCTCATCGCGGTTCCCACGGGCGTGAAGTTCTTCAACTGGATCGGCACTTTGTGGGGCGGTTCGCTGACGTTCGAAACGCCCATGCTGTGGAGCCTCGGCTTCCTGATTACGTTCCTTTTCGGCGGCCTCACGGGCATCATCCTGGCCTCTCCGCCGCTGGACTTCCACGTGTCGGACACCTACTTCGTGGTGGCGCACTTCCACTACGTGGTGTTCGGCACCGTGGTGTTCGCCATGTTCGCCGGCTTCTACTTCTGGTGGCCCAAGTTCACCGGGACCATGCTCAACGAACGCCTGGGCAAGATCCACTTCTGGATGCTGTTCCTCGGCTTCCACGGCACCTTCCTCATCCAGCACTGGCTGGGCGTTGAAGGCATGCCCCGGCGCTACGCGGACTACATGCCCGAGGACCAGTTCACCTTCATGAACCAGTTCTCCACCATCGGCTCCTACCTGCTCGGGGCGTCGCTGATCCCGTTCTTCTGGAACGTCTACATCACCTGGCGCAGGGGCAAGAAGGTCACCGTGGACGATCCCTGGGGCTTCGGCGCCTCGCTCGAGTGGGCCACGTCCTGCCCGCCGCCGCGGCACAACTTCACGTCTCTGCCCCGGATCCGCTCCGAACGTCCGGCACTGGATCTGCACCACCCCGAGTTGAGCGTCCGGGAGCACGCGCCCGTCCACAGCCCGGCAGCGGACGTGCTCGGCGCAGCGGACATCGGCGAGCGCGACGTCCGCAGCCCGGACCCCAACCAGTAACACGCACCCACGCCCTGCCGGTGTCTCTCCCGCGAGGCAACCGGCGGGGCGTATGTGTCCCCATACCCCGGCGCCCTGACCCAAAAACATAGCAACTACCAGCGAGCCAGACGGTACCGCGTGGCTCTGAATTGAAGGATGAGCATGGCACAGTTCACGGATAAGGTAGCTCTGGTCACTGGCGGCGGCTCGGGGATCGGTGAGGCCACGGCCAAGGAATTGGCAGCCAAAGGCGCCAAAGTGGTGGTGGTGGACCTGAACCTGGAGGCTGCGCAGCGCGTGGCAGGTGAGATCGGCGGCTCCGCGGCCGCGTTCCAGGCCAACACCGCCAGCAAGGAAGACAACGAAAAGGCCGTCCGGTTCGCGGTGGACACCTATGGCAAGCTCAACTACGCCGTGAACAACGCCGGGATCGGCGGCAAGCCTGCCCCCGCCGGAGACTTCGACCTGGACGAGTGGGACAAAGTCATCAGCATCAACCTCAGCGGAATCCTCTACGGCATGCGGTACCAGATTCCGGCCATGCTCGACGCCGGTGCCCGGCAAAGCGCGATCGTCAACATGGCATCCATCCATGGCATGGTGGCCGCACCAATGAGTGGCGCCTACACAGCCGCCAAGCACGGGGTGGTAGGACTGACCAAAAACGCGGCGGCCGAGTACGGTGCCCAGGGCCTGCGCATCAACTGCGTGGGCCCGGGATACATTTCCACGCCGCTGCTGGAGAACAACCTGGACGAAGAGGCCCGGAACGGCCTGGCCGCCAAGCACCCGCTGGGCCGCCTGGGCACCGCTGAGGAGGTGGCCCACATGGTGGCCTTCCTGCTCTCGGACGAGGCATCGTTCTCCACCGGCGGCTACTACCTCGTGGACGGCGGCTACACCAGCCTCTGAGGGGCCGCCTGCCGCTGCCGCGAAACGCCGGCGCTCCCGGAATTTCGGGTGCGCCGGCGTTTCAGCGTCTCGGAGAGCGCTCGGGGGACGGCTGCCCGCTGCTGAACAGCCGCCGGTCCGGCGTCGGACATTACTCCTTGTTGAGCTTGTCCTGGATGGTTCCCGCGGCCTGTGAGGACGGCGGCGGCCGCCACTAGGACCCACAGGGCGCCGTGGAACAGGCCGTCAGCCAAAGTATTCAGTTCCAGGCGCTCGTGCAGGACGATGCCGTCCACAAAGCCGCCCATCCCCATCCCGAAAAGGAACGCAGGCGCTTTCGCGGACGGCCTGGCTGACACTCCGCCACCCCCTCTTCCGGCGAGCCTTTCACGCTGTCCCCTACCCGCCGTCGGCCGCCCTAACCACCCTGACGCAGGGAGTTCGCAGAACCCTTGACCAAGTCCGGCAGCAGGTGGAAACGTAGGGCACGCGGTGCGCCTCCAGCAGCGGGGTGGTTCCTGCAGGCGAGGGAACCGCACTGCCAGCCACGACATCCAAGGTGGCGCTCATGCGAGCAATGGTTTACCGCGGCCCATACAAAGTCCGCATCGAAGAAAAAGACATTCCCAGGATCGAACACCCCGCTGTCAGAGGGCTGCGGCGGGCTGCGGGAGGGCGGCGATGACGCAGGCTGCCGCCGGCCGGGCGTCGTTCACCACCGTGGCGGAGGGCGTGCACCGCGTCTCCGAGGCGTTTGTGAACTTCTACCTGGTGGAAAGCCCGGACGGCTTGACGCTGGTGGATTCCGGACTGCCGGCCATGTGGAAGTCCTTGGAGGAATCCGTTCGGGGGCTTGGGCACGCGATCGGCGACATCAGGGCCGTGGTCCTCACCCATGCGCACTTTGATCATCTGGGCCTGGCGCACCGGCTGCATACCGAGTTCAAGGTGCCGGTCTGGGTCCACGGCGGCGACTCGTTCATCGCCCGCCACCCGTACCGGTACCAGCATGAGAAGTCCCGTTTTGTGTTTGCGCTGGCCCATCCGGGAGGCTTTCCGGTTCTCGCCAGTATGACCAAGGCGGGTGCGTTGCGGGTGAAGGGCGTGGACGATTTGACCCTCTTCCCCGCCCAGTCCGGCAGCCTGCCCGTGCCCGGCCAGCCTGAGGTGGTGTTCTCCCCCGGCCACACCGCGGGGCACTGCGGGCTCTACCTGCGGGACCGGGACGTGCTGTTCAGCGGGGATGCCCTCGTGACGCTGGACCCCTATTCCGGCCGGACCGGTCCGCGCATTGTGGCCGGCGCCGCCACCATGGACAGCCGCCAGAACCTGGCCACCCTCAGCCAGTTGGCGGAAACGGGCGCTTCCCTGGTCCTGCCCGGCCACGGTGAGCCGTGGACCGGCGGGATCGGGGAGGCGGTGGCTGCAGCCCGGCGTGAGGCGGCGTCCTGACCCCGCCGCGGCAGCCCGCCGTCGTACTCCTCTTACTGGTCACAGAAAAAACACCACGTTGAAACATTTCAGCAATCTCGGCCGGGCAAGCTGTGACTACGGGGATACAACAGCAGGAGGCACCGTATTATGGAGGCACAAGGAGTACGCACGGCCCAGCTTCGCATCGGCGACCAGATCGAGGCGTGGCACAACGGCAAGCTTTTCCACCGGGGGCGCGTCACCGACGTCGTCCCGGCCCTGGAACTGTTCTGGATCCTCGATGCCAGGACCGGCGCACGCAAGTTGCTGGATCCCGAGGCGCTGGAGATCCGGCATGTGGAGGCACCGGCGGAGCCGCTGGCCACTGCCTGAGCTACTTTCCTGCGGCGGCCCCGGGACAGTAACCTCTGGAACCAGAAGAAATTTTGGTGAAGGAGGCCGGGGTTGAGCGAGGGAGAGTCGCAGGGCAATTGGGGGGACAGCGGAGAGCCGTGGAACAACGGGGAGGACCGCCAGCTGCAGGAACTGGTCCTCAACAGTGTGGACGTCAGCGCGTTTTTGGAAGAACTCGCAGTCCTCACTGCGTCCACCCTGTCCACGCCGGCGGTTCGGCTCCACTGCGGCGTGACGGTGGTAAGGCACCGGAAACCAGGCGTGGTGGCGAGCAGCGATGAGCGTGCCCGGGCGTTGGATGAGTTACAGAACGCGTTCGACGACGGGCCGTGCCTTACCGCCCTACGGCGCCACGAGATTGTCCTGGTCCCGGACGTCAGCCGGGAGGGCCGGTGGCCCGACTACTTTGGCACGGCAAGGGAGCAGGGCATCGGCTTAATCCTGGCCATCCCGCTGGAACTTGCCGGCGAGGCCGAGGCCGTGGTGAACCTTTACGCCGAAAAGCCGGCCAGCCTCTCAAGCCTGGACATCGACACCGCCCGGAATTTTGTGGGCAACGCGGCCAAGTCGCTGCGGCTGGCGCTGAAGCTTGGCAGGTTGCGGGATACCAGCGATGATCTGGCCGCTGCCATGAAGTCCCGGGCGACCATTGATATGGCGGTGGGCGTGATCATGGCCCAGAACAGCTGCAGCCATGACGAGGCGATCTATGAGCTGACACGCACCTCCGGAGCAAAGAAGACCAGGCTCCGGGAGACGGCAGCAGTGGTGGTGGGTGCGGTCAGCGGCAGGGGTTCGGACGCGGCCCGGGACAGCATCCGGTCTTTGCTGGAGGAGTAGGGAACGCCCTGTTGGCGCTGTTTAGAATGAAGCCCATGCGGAACCACCGCGGCAGTACGGGCCTCACATGCCCGCAAACCCGAAGGAGAACACCGTGATTGGATTTATTGTTGCCGGCCTGGTCATCGGCGCGCTGGCCCGCCTCATCAAGCCGGGCAAGCAGAACCTGGGCCTGCTCGCCACCTTGCTGCTGGGGCTGGTGGGCTCGGTCATCGGCGGAGTGGTGGCTTCCCTGCTGGGCACCGGCGACATTTTTGAGCTGAACTTCCTGGGCTTCATCGTGGCCGTCATCGCCTCGGTGCTCCTGGTGGGCACGGCCGAGGCTATCGCCGGCCGCCGCTCAATGCGCCGCTGACGTTTCACGGCACAGGCAACGCGGGGTCACTTAACGCCCTTCCGAGCCTCGGCGATGGGCCGTAAGTGACCCCGCGTTGCATTTAGGGGCGCTCCTGGTACACGTCCGGGATGCCGTCCTGGTCCGCGTCCAGCTTTTCCGCTTCTTCGGCGGCGCGGTACTGGCGGTTCCGGGTCCGGAGCACGGCGGTGGCCAGCAGCGCCGCCACCAGGGACGCGGCGAGGATTCCCACCTTGGCGTGGTCGTCGTGCAGGCTCCCGTGCCCGAAGCTGAGCTCTGCCACCAGCAGGGACACTGTGAACCCGATGCCGGCCAGGACCGCCACCCCGAAGACGTCAATCCACTTGAAGGATTCATCCAGCCGGGCCCTGCTCATTTTTGTGAGGAGCCACGTGGTGCCCATGATGCCCACCGGTTTGCCCAGCACCAGGGCCACGATGATCCCCAGGGCCACCGGATCGGCGAGGGCGGAGCCAAGCCCTTCCCAGCCGCCCACTGCCACGCCGGCTGAGAAGAAGGCGAAGACGGGCACAGCGATCCCGGCGGAAATAGGCCGGAACCGGTGCTCGAAGATCTCCGCCAGTCCCGGCCCGGCTTCCGGCCCGCCCGCAGCCTGGGACCGGATCACGGGGATGGCGAAGCCCAGCAGGACGCCGGCCACCGTGGCATGGATGCCCGATGCGTGGACCAGCGCCCATGTCACCACCCCGAGCGGCAGCAGGATCAGCCATGCCGCCGCCGTGTGCCGGCCGAAGAAATAGCGGAACTTCTGCGCCAGGAACGCATAGATGGCCAGCGGAATGAGGGCCAGGAGCAGCGGCATGACCTGCAGGTCGCTGGAGTAGAAGAACGCAATGATAGTGATGGCGATCAGATCATCCACCACGGCCAGGGTGAGCAGGAAGATCCGCAGGGCGCTGGGCAGATGCGAGCCGATGATGGCCAGGACCGCCACCGCGAAGGCGATGTCCGTGGCCGTGGGGATGGCCCAGCCGCGCAACGTCTCCGGGCTGGCCAGGTTGATGAGGGCGTAGATGGCTGCGGGGGCCACCACGCCGCCAAAAGCGGCAGCCACGGGAACAATCGACTTGTTGAGCTGGCGCAGGTCCCCCGCCACAAACTCCCGCTTGAGCTCGAGGCCTACCAGGAAAAAGAAGATGGCGAGCAGCCCGTCCGCCGCCCACGCACCCAGGCTGAGCTCAAGATGCCAGGGCTCGTACCCGACTTTGAAATCCCGCAGGGCGAAGTAGCTGTCCGACGCCGGCGAGTTGGCCCACACCAGGGCGATCACCGCGGCGGCAACAAGCAGTGCTCCGCCCACGGTTTCCTTGCGAAGGATCTCCCCGATCCGCAGGGCTTCGGCATAGCTGCCGCGTCCAAAGATGGTGGAGCGGGTGGGGCCGGAAGGGGGCGTTTGGCTCATTAAGCGTCCTCAAACTGGGCTCGACAGAATTATGCCGACCAGACTTCCCGGCGCACCTTCGATCAATCCTACAGGGGCAGCATGTGCCGCGGCCTTCCGTGCCTCCGACGCCGCGGGCGAATTGTGGTCCGATTCACATTCCGGCCCATCCGCAGCGGAAGCTGCACCGAACCACTGTTGTCCCTCATCTGGGACAACAACGTCATTTGTATGAGGAGATTGCTTTCCGATGAACAAGACACTCCGCTTTTTGGCTGTTCCCACACTCGCCCTGGGCGCTCTTGCCCTCTCCGGCTCTCCCGCCCTGGCCGCCGATCACTCCTACCAGTCCACGCTGGGCCAGATCAACGGCAGCTCTGCCTCCGGCACCATCACGGTGGACGTCACCGGCAACCAGGCCCACGCCGTCCTGAAGGTGTCGGGCCTGGCCGCCACGTTTATGGACGCCCCGTACCCCCACGTCCAGCACATTCACGGCGGCGCCCAGGGCGCTTGCCCCGCACCCTCCGCGGACAAGGACGGCGACGGCGTCATTTCCACCACCGAAGGCGCCCCGGGCTACGGCGGCATCGTCACCACCCTGTCCACCAGCGGCGACACCAGTCCCGCCGCCGGGCTGGACCTCAAGGTAGCCGGCCAGGGTGCAAGCTACACCGTTGACCGCACGTTCGAATTGAACGCCGAAACCAAGGCCGCACTCGAAGCCGGCACCGCCGTGGTGGTTGTCCACGGCCTTGACCCGGCCACCCTCAGCGCGGCGGGACAGGCCGCCAAGAGCGACCTCGTTCCCAGCCTCCCGCTGGCAGCAACGTCCCCCGCCCTGTGCGGAACCTTGAAGGCAGGCCAGATGACCATGCCCGTTGGCGGTGCTGAAACCGGCATCACCGCAGGGACGGCCGGGCCGGACACCGGTGCCCTCGCCCTCGGAGGGGGCCTGGTGCTCGCCGCAGCAGCCGGCGGCGCCTACGTGGTCCGTCGCCGCAGCGCCCGGTCAGCCGCGTAGCAACAGGCTGACTGGATCACCGCTGTGACGATCATGAATTCCGGCCACCGTTGGGGTCTTGGGGCCTCAACGGCGGCCGGGCTTCTGCTCCTGCTGGCCGTAAGCGGCTGCGCTGGGGGCAGTACGGGAACGCCCGACGCCGGCCCTGCACCTTCCGTGTCCGCCGCACCTTCTGCGCTGGCCACCCCTGCCATGCCTGGTTCCACCGCAAGTTCCTCGCCACCGGCGGCTCCGGCCCCAAGCCCGGCTGATGCGGCACCCGCCGTACCCGCCGCAGCAGAGCCGGCCGTCCTTTCCCGCTCGGAGCCGGTGACCCTGGAAATCCCCGCCATCGGCCTGACAACCGGCCTTATCAAGCTGGGACTGCTGGACAACGGTTCGCTCGAAGTCCCCGAGGACAAAGGAAACGGCGCGCCCGCCAGCTGGTACAACGGCTCCCCTACCCCCGGCGAGCGGGGCCCGTCCGTGGTGCTGGGCCACGTTAACGCACTGGGCGGCCACAAAGGTGTCTTCGCCGATCTTCGGCAGCTCAGGCCGGGAAGCGACATCATTGTCCTGCGGGCCGACGGCAGCTCCGCCGTGTTCAGCGTGGATCACGCGGCGCAGTACAGCAAGGACGGGTTCCCCACGCTGGAGGTCTATGGAAACACCCCCGGTTCGGAACTCCGGCTCGTCACGTGCGACGGATACGACCCCTCCACCGGACGCTTCAACGACAACTATGTCATCTACGCAAAGCTCAAAACCTGACACTGGACCGCGAACCGATGATCCGCGAAAAGCCGAACAATCGGCCGCACCCCTGAGGAGCGGCCAGGACGGACGAGTCATGCACAACCGCACACCAATGCTGGCAGCCCTGGCACTGTGCTCCCTGCTGCTTACTGGCTGCGCTGGGACCGCAGCGTCCGTGGGAGTGGTTCCCGCACCGGCGTCGGACGCCACGTCACAGCCCGGGCACGCCAGCCATCATGCCGGCGGCACCTCCCCCCGCGCCTCCGCCAACGGCCCCAGCGACGCCGCGAAAATGGTGTGCGGGGACCAGCCCATGGACCGGCTCACCGCCATCCTGCGCCTGGAAGAGGACCCGCACACTGTGAACACCTGGGCGGACAGCACCTTCACCTGCACCTACCACCTGGCGGCGGGTGCACTGGAGATCTCCGTCAAGGAAGCGGCGGGGCAGGCCGCGGCGATGAAGTACTTTGATGCCATGCAGGCACTGGCCAAAGACGCGCGGCCCATCCAAGGGCTCGCCAACCTGGGCTTTCCGGCGTACGAAACAGCGGACGGAACGGCAGTATTCCAAAAGGACAATTTTGTGCTGCAGGTGGACGCGTCAGGCCTTCCGGCAACGCTCGGCCCGGACGCCATCACCCGCAACGCCCTGGCCTACCAGCTCTCCACCACCATCCTTGCGTGCTGGGTGGAGCACCACTAGGACGCAGGTCCTACCCTGCCTTACGGCGGGAGCCCGCTTTGCTGTCGTAGGCGATCGCTCTAACGGCGGCGTCGAGGTACCCGCCCGCCGCCTGGGAATTGGCCAGCCGCACCAGTTCGGCGGCCACCACCACCAGCTTGACGTTACGGTGGCTGCTGGTGCTGACGAGCACCTTGAAGGCCTCCTCCGAACCCATTTTCAGCTGGCCCATCAGGATGCCCCGGGCCTGGTCGATCACGCTCCGGGTGGATGTGGCCCCGGCCACCGCTTCCCGGGCAGTCTCCTCGGTTTCGCGCTGGAGCGTTGAGGTGAGGTCGATCATGACGCCTTCCAGGGCGGTGACAGTACCGGCGTCGTCCACTATGGCCTCGCCGGACGTAAGCACCCGGCGTGTGCGGCCGCGGGAGTCGATAATCCGGTGGTACATGCAAAAGTACCCTCCGGTGCCAACAACCTGGGCCACGATCTCTTCGCAGCGGGCCCTGTCCTCGGGGTGCTTGTGCGAGTACAGCAATTCCACGGTGGGCACTACTTCGCCACGCTCGTAACCGTGCAGCAGGAACATGCCGTCCGACCAGCGGAGCTTCCAGGTGTCCAGGTCCACATGGAACGTCCCCGCCACACACGGGTTTTCTCCCAGAGCGCTCGAGTACGTGTAGGGGCCGCTCAACTCACCCATGGAGCCAACCTCCGGTTCATCACCCAGCCGCCCAGCATGGGCAGGCACCATTGCCGTTGACACAAGTATGGCCGTGAACGCGCCGCGGGGATAGGCCGGGATGCGTTTACGATTTCGACGGGACGGTGCGCAGGTTCAGCTCCAACCCTTGACTCCGATACCCCCAGGGGGTATATTTCCGAGTGTTGTCAGTGAAGTGGTATGTCCCGGCTGGTGCACCGCACCCGCTTTCACAGCCGTTCCAATCCAGCGACGCCCCATCACCTTTAGTGCTGATCCCGGCGACGCCCCACCACCTTCCGCACGAACTGCCGCAACGCTCCATCAGCTGTCTCCCGGAGCGGCGGCCGAAACGTCCTCCAAGGAGGAACAGATGCAGGACCACAGGCACCATCACGACGACGACACCCCGGCCAGCGCCACCCTCACCGAGGCGGAGCGTGCGTCAGCCCCTGCCGCGGCTGCTGCCCCCGGGCATGGGCCCGAGCACGGGCACGAGCACGACCACGAGGCCCAGCAGCACGCCGGACACGACGACGACCACATGGTCCACACCCACGGGCAGCATGCCGGGCACAGCACAGCCATGTTCAAGAACAGGTTCTGGCTGACACTGGCGCTCTCCCTTCCCGTGGTCTATTTCAGCCCCATGGTGGGCCACATCCTGGGTTACATGGCCCCGATGTTCCCCGGCTCCGCCTGGATCCCGCCGGTCCTGGGAACGGTGATTTTCCTCTACGGCGGCCAGCCGTTCCTCAATGGCGGGCTGCAGGAGCTGAAGGACCGCCGGCCCGGCATGATGCTCCTGATCGGCATGGCCATCACCGTGGCATTCGCCGCGTCCTGGATCACCAGCCTGGGAATCGGCGGCTTCGACCTGGACTTCTGGTGGGAGCTTGCTTTGCTGGTGGCCATCATGCTGCTGGGCCACTGGATCGAGATGCGGGCCCTCGGTTCAGCGCAGGGCGCGCTGGATGCACTGGCTGCCCTGCTGCCCGATGAGGCCGAGCGCATCACGGACAGCGGCACCGAAACCGTGCCGGTCTCCGAACTTCGCCCCGCTGACCTGGTGCTGGTCCGCTCCGGCGCTCGGATGCCGGCCGACGGCACCGTGGTCCAAGGCCAGGCTGAGTTCGACGAATCCATGATCACCGGTGAATCCAAGACCGTGCCCCGTGGACCCGGCGACGCCGTGGTGGCCGGGACCGTTGCCACGGACTCGAGTGTCCGCGTCCGGGTGGACGCCGTGGGCGAGGACACCGCCCTGGCCGGCATCCAGCGGCTGGTGGCCGAAGCACAGGCCTCCTCGTCGCGGGCCCAGGCCTTGGCCGACCGCGCTGCGGCCTTCCTGTTCTACTTCGCTGCGGGCGCCGGCGTCATCACGTTCATCGTATGGACGCTGCTGGGCAGCATCCCCGAGGCCGTCACCCGGACCGTCACGGTGCTGGTCATCGCCTGCCCGCATGCCCTGGGCCTGGCCATTCCGGTGGTCATCGCTATCTCCACCGAGCAGGCTGCCCGCGCCGGCGTCCTGATCAAGAACCGGATGGCACTGGAGCGGATGCGCACCATCGACGTTGTCCTCTTCGACAAGACCGGCACCCTCACCACCGGCGAGCCGGAGCTGAAGGACGTGGCCGCCGCCCAGGGCGTGGAGGCCGATGAGCTGCTGGCACTGGCCGCCGCCGTCGAGTCGGACAGCGAGCATCCCGTGGCCCGGGCCATCGTCCGCGCGGCCCGGGAGCGGAACCTGGCCCTGCCTGCCGTGACCGGATTCGCGTCGCTGACTGGCCGCGGCGTCCGGGCCGCCGTGGACGGCCGAACGGTGCACGTCGGCGGGCCCGCGCTCCTGCGCGAGCTGGGCGCCGTCGTACCTCCTTCCCTGGCGGCCACGACGCGCGGCTGGATGGACCGCGGTGCCGCGGTCCTGCACGTGATTGACGACGGCGGCCGCGTCCTGGGCGCGGTCAGCCTGGAGGACGCGGTGCGGGCCGAGTCGCGGCAGGCCGTGCGCGCCCTGCAGCAGCGCGGCATCAAGGTGGCCATGGTCACCGGCGACGCACGGCAGGTGGCGCAGGCCGTCGCCGCAGAGTTGAAGATCGACGAGGTGTTTGCCGAGGTCCTGCCCGCGGACAAGGACAAGAAAGTGGCCGAGCTCCAGTCCCGGGGCCTGAAGGTGGCCATGGTGGGCGACGGCGTCAACGATTCACCCGCACTGGCCCGCGCCGAGGTGGGCATCGCGATCGGAGCGGGGACTGACGTAGCCATGGAATCGGCCGGCGTGGTGCTGGCCGGGAACGACCCCCGCGCCGTGCTGTGCATGGTGGATCTGTCCCGGGCGAGCTACCGCAAGATGTGGCAGAACCTGGTGTGGGCCACGGGCTACAACATCCTGTCCGTGCCGCTGGCCGCCGGCGTCCTGGCCTTCGCCGGGGTGGTCCTCTCCCCTGCCGCCGGTGCCGTGCTGATGTCCGTTTCCACTATTGTGGTGGCGTTGAACGCCCAACTGCTGCGGCGGGTCCGGCTCAACCCATCCGAGGTACGTTAGACCGACGCCCGCTCACTTGTGGCCGCCGTTCCCCCCACGCGCGCTCACTTGTGGCCGCCGTAGCCCTGACGCCCGCTCATTGTTGGCCGACCCGCCCGTCCCGGAAAGGAGGAATTGTCCATGACTGCAACCATTCGTCGCCTGGCGTCCCTCCTCGGCGTCGCGGCGGTGATGGCCGTTGTGCTGGCCGTCATGGCCGGGATCCTCGGGATGCACGTGATGACGGCCGCCCACTCGGCGCACACATCCCACGCCGTGCTCCAGGCCACGGATTCCTCCCCGGCCGCCGATACGCACGGGTCCGCCCACAGGGGCCACGCCACACCGCCAAGCCTGGCGACGGAGTCCTGCTTTGGTTCCTGCCCGGAGATGCAGGATGCGGGACCGATGTGTGTCCTCTTGGCCAAGACCGCATCACTGACTGTCTTTCCGCCCGACGGGACTGCCCACGTGGAACCCAGCCACGCCGCAGGTGCCAGTCCGGCAGCTTTCTACTCCTACATTCCGACAAGTCCAACGCCCTGCGAACTGTCCATCAGCCGAACGTAGAACAGGACGGTGCAGCGCACCTCCGCGCACCATCCTGGCCACGTTCAACTACATTCCTGAAGGACTTTTTGCATGAAAACGATGATCAAAACGCTCTCCGCCGCGGCCGCCCTGGCAGCTTCGCTGGGCCTCGCCGGCTGCGCCGCCGATTCCGGAACCTCCGGGGGCATGCACTCCACCCACGCCGGTTCGAGTCCGATGTCCAACACCATGCCGGACGCCAATGCCGACCATAACCAGGCCGACGTCATGTTCGCCCAGATGATGATTCCGCATCATGCCCAGGCGGTGGAGATGAGCGGGATCGTCCTGGCAAAGCCGGACGTGCCTGCTGAGGTCACCGCGCTGGCCACCAGGATCAAGGACGCCCAGGCACCGGAGATCGAGACCATGACCGGGTGGCTCACTGGCTGGAATGTCCCCACGACGGCCTCCGACCATTCCGGGCACGGCATGTCCGGAATGGTGGACGCGGAGGGCCTGACTAAACTCAAGGCCGCCCAGGGAACCGAGGCCGGCAGGCTCTTTATGGAGCAGATGACCGGTCACCACGAAGGAGCCATTGAGATGGCCAAGGACGAAATCGCCGGGGGCAAGTATCCCGCGGCCATCCAACTGGCCCGCGAGATTATCACTGCCCAGGAAGCGGAGATTGCCCAGATGAAGAAGCTCCTGGCCGCCCTCTGACCCTCTCTCACTTAACGCAACAAATCGGCCAACGCTCGCTCACTTTCTTTAGGAAAGTGAGCGAGCGTTGGCCGGAAAACCGCATCAAGTGAGCGAGCGTCCCATGGGCACCGCAACGACCGGGTCAGGTGCTGTGGTGTTTGACGTGCTCGGGGCGGATTCCTATTCCAATGAACCTGGCGGTGAGCCGGCGCAGCAGCGGCGAGGCGGCCCGCAGGAGCATCACGAACCAGCGGGGTGCAATGCGGTTTCCGTTGGTAGCCCTGAGCAGCACCCGGTGTCCGTTGCGCTGGAGCTGCTGCATGATCTTCACCGGCATCTCCCGCCGCCGCTGGACGGCAGCGAGTTTCCCGACGGGAGCAGTTCCACCCGCAAGATCCTCCCCGATGGCGTTGGCCAGTGCCACGGCGTCCTGGATTGCGAAGTTGACGCCGACGCCGAACATTGGCGACATCGCGTGGGCAGCGTCGCCGATGGCCATGAATCCGGGACGGTACCAGCGCCGCAGCCGGTTGATCTGGACGGAAAGGAGTTTCACCTGGTCCCAGTCCGTGAGGTTGCCGACGACGGGGCGCAGGATCGGCGCCGCGCCGGTGATCCGCGCCTGGAGGGCGTCGATCTTTCCTCCGCGGAGCTCGTCAAAACCTCCTTTGCGGATCACCATCCCGGACTGGTACCGGTCGCCCCGGTCGATCGTGAGGACCAGCCCCTGCGCGGAGATGTATCCGAGGGTCGGGGGCGGAGGGTCCGGCGGCTTGGGCAGGTTGAACCAAAGCACGTCGATGGGTACGCCGAAGTCGTCGGGAATCAACCCGGCCGCATGACGCAAGTCCGACGCGCGTCCGTCGGCAGCGACGGTGAGGGTGGCACGGATCTCCAGGCCGCCGTCGGCCGCGAGGGCCCGGACCCCGCGCACCTGGCCCTGTTCGATGATGAGTCCGGTGGCCTCGGTGAGCATCCGCAGCTCGAAGTTGGGGAACGTGTGCGCCTCGCGGGCGAGGAAGTTCAGGAAGTCCCACTGGGGCGCGAGGACCAGGAAGTTGTCCGGCGCAGGGAGGGTGCTGAAATCGGCCGTGGTGATCCGATGGCCGTCGATGACGATATCCAGGGTGGACAACTTGCTCAGCGGCAGTTCCAGGAATTTGTCGCGGAGCCCGAGTTCGCCCAGCAGGGTCACGGTGGAGGGATGCACGGTGTCGCCCCGGAAGTCGCGCAGGAAGTCGCCGTGTTTTTCCAGGACTGTGACCTGCAGGCCCTGCCTCGCAAGCAGGTACCCCAGCACCATGCCCCCTGGGCCGCCGCCGGCAATGACGCAATCCCGTTTGATCTGGCTGTCCACAGTCATATCATCGTGCTTCCGTCCCTCGGGTGATAGAGCGTTGCCGGGAAAGCGGCCAAAAGTGATGGGGCGTCGGTTGGGAAGCGGCCAAAAGTGAGCGGGCGTGCGGGGTGGGGCGGCCGGCGTCGGGCTGATGCATGTTAAGTTGAAAAGCACGGAGGCACCGGCTGGAAAGAGAATCTCCCTTGGACTCACCCGCACCAGTAAGAATCCTGACCGTCTGCACGGGCAACATCTGCCGTTCTCCGGTGGCCGAGCGGTTGCTGCAGGCGGGGCTGAACCAGGTGCTGCCGGGCGGTTTCGAGGTGCGCAGTGCAGGGACCCGGGCCATGGTGGGCGACCCCATCCAGCCCATGTCGGCCGACATCATCCGCACCTTCGGCGGGGACCCGGAGCAGTTCGCCGCCCGCCAGTTGACGCCCAAGATCCTCCGCGGGGTGGACCTGGTGCTGACCATGACCTCCGGGCACCGCGGCGAAGTCCTGCAGCTGGACGCGTCCCTCCTCAAGCGCACCTTCACCATCCGCGAATTTGCCCGCATGCTCGATGTCCTGGACCAGCGCGCCGAGGCCGCCGGCAACCCATCAGAGGGAATGGACGACGACGGCGATCCGCTCGCTGCGAACCACGCCTTCTGGCGCGGCTTGCCTGCGCGGGCGGCAGCTGTGCGCCACTTGTCACTGCCCGCGGACTCGGCGGAGAACGACATCATCGACCCGTACCGCCGGGCGCCGGAGGTGTACCGGCAGATGGAGGACGAGCTCGCGCCGGCCATCGTATCCATCCTGCGCCACGCACGACTCAACGCCCCCGTTCGCTGGAACGGTGCGCCGACGCTCTAGCGTTCCGGGAACCCGCACTGTTCGAGCGAACCCGCGCACCCGCGCGCCCGTGACATTGCTGCCGCCTGCCGGGACCACCTGACCGCCTGACCCCCTTGCCGCCGTCGTCATTCCCGCTGCGGGCAAGTGTGCGGGTAATCTGTGGATTCCCCCGATGTATCGCCTTTCCGCCGCTGCTAATTTTCGGCAATGGGCAGCCAGCGAAAGCATCCCGGCACGCAATATCCCGGTCCCAACCCCCGGGCTGCACGCCGCCGGCACCCCTTGCGGACCATCCTCCTGGCGCTGCTGGCCGTAGCGATCCTGGTTCCGGTTGCCGCCGGCGCCTACCTCTACAACCTGGGCCAGATCTACCAGTCCAAGACCAACATCATCGCAAGCCCCTTTCCTGCCGAGTCCACCCGGCCCCAGCCGCACGCACCGGGACCAGAAGCGGCCGGATCCGGAGGTCCAGGAGGCGCTCCGGGGGCCGGCGCAGCGGCCGGTGCGGCCCCCGGAACGGCGGCGGGGACAGCGGCGCAGGAAGCGGACCCCTATGCAGACGCGGCATTGAACATCCTGGTGATGGGCAGCGACAGCCGTGGCGCCACAGCGGACGAAGCCCTGTCCGGCGCCAACTCCAACCAGCGCGCCGACACCCTGATGCTGGTCCACATCCCCGCAGACCGGTCCAGGATCTACTCCATCTCGCTGATGCGGGACCTGTGGATCGGCATCCCGGACCACGGCCAGGCAAAGATCAACGCAGCCCTTGCCGTCGGGGGCGTACCGCTGATGGTCCAGACCGTAGAGGCTCTGTTCCAGCAGCGGATCGACCACGTGGCCATGATCGACTTCGAAGGGTTCAAGGGCATGACCGATGCCTTGGGCGGGGTGCCCGTGAACGTCCCCGAGCCGTTCGTCTCGCGCCACGACAACTTCGGCTTCAGCGCCGGAACCCAGACGCTGGACGGCGAGCATGCCCTTGAGTTTGTCCGCGAGCGCTATGCCTTTGCCGACGGCGACTACCAGCGGGTCCGCAACCAGCAGGCATTTGTGCGGGCACTTTTCGCGAAGAACCTCAGCCCGGAGACCCTCCTCAACCCGGTGAAGCTCCACAACGTCCTCAGCGCCATGGCCCCGTTCATCAGCGTGGACAGCGGACTGGACGCGGCAACCCTGGCCCGGCTCGCCCTGGACCTGCGCGACGTGCGGGCCGGCGACATGGTGATGTTCACCCTGCCCACACTGGGAATCGGCACCTCGGCGGACGGACAGTCGATCGTCCTGCCGGACCCCTGGGCGGTGGAAAGCATCTCGCAGGCCCTGGCAGATGACAGTTTGGACACGTATGTAGCCAGCGGAGCCCTCGCGGGCGGACACTGATCCCACCAAACGCACAATGAGGTGAGGCACAATGAGCATGCCAGGCGGTTCTGAGCCCTCCGGCACCACCCCTTCCGGGTCCCATCCGCACGGCCTGGGCTGGGTGGCGCATGGACGTCGGCGCTGGATCGCCGCCCTGCTGGCGCTGGCACTGGTGGCGGTTGCCGTCGTCGCGATCGTCAACCTGAATAACGCGGGCAAAGAGACGCAGCCCGCAGCAGCTCAAACCGCTTCCCCAGCCGCAAGCCCCGTGGATACTCCGTCTGAGACTCCCTCCGACACACCCCCGC